>NZ_JBFUFQ010000013.1:0-60956 GCF_056403355.1 Rhizobacter sp. P2_H3
GCCCGCCGGCCACCGCAGCGCCGCCGGCCGGGGCGGCCGGTGCCGGGGACGGCGCCTGCGAGGCGCAGGCGGCCAGGGCCCCTGCAGCCAGCACGGCGAGSAGGCGTAGCGAACGTGGCGATGAAGGGGCAGAGTAGGGCATGGCGCGAGCCTAGGCCCCGTCCGCGCCCGGTCCAACTGACCTTCGTCAACCGGCCTGCCGCGCCAGCCGGCGCTCTCATTACCTAAGTCACGACTGACGGATGAGAGCGACCGCTATCCTGCGGGCGCCAGTCCGTTTGCCCCATCCCCCCACCCCACCCGCCGCACCATGCGCCAACTGCTCATCACCGCCGCGCTGGCCGTTCTCGGCCTCGTCGCAGGCTGCACCACCGTCGAGAAGTTCAACCCCTTCGCCGGGCCCGCCACGCTGAAGGGCGAGGTCGCCGCCGGTGCCCAGATCAACCCCGACGCGCGCAAGCGGGCCTCCCCGGTCGTCGTGCGCGTCTTCGAGCTGAAGGCCAACGCGCAGTTCGAGTCGGCCGACTTCGTCTCGCTGTTCGAACGCGAACAGCAGGTGCTCGGCCCCGACCTGGTGTCGCGCGAGGAATTCGTGTTGCGTCCCGGCGAAAAGCGCCCGCTCGAGAAGAAACTGTCGCCCGAGACCAGGTTCATCGGCGTGATGGTCGCATTCCGCGAGCTCGAGCGCGCCCGCTGGCGCGCCGTGATCCCGGTCGCCGCGAACCGCACCAACATCGTCGCCGTCAGCCTGGACGACATCGCCGTGCAGGCCACCCGCACGCAGCCTGAAATCAAGCCCTGAAACCCCCAACCCCCACCGTGAACGGACGGATCTCTCCATGAGCTGGCGCGCCAAGGTCGTCTGGTCGTCGGGCATGTTCCTGCAGCCCCACCATTTCCAGCAGGAAACCCGCTACATCGAGCGCCTGGTCGACGCGCGCACCCGCTGCGTGACGCCGTTCGCCTGGGGCTTCTCCGAACTGGAGATCGACGAGGGCCTGCTCGCGCTCGGCAAGCTGGGCCTCACGCGCGCCGCCGGCCTGCTGCCCGACGGCACGCCGTTCTCGATGCCGCTGCTCGACCCGCTGCCGCCGCCGATGGAGCTGCCGGCCGACGTGAAGGGCGAACTGATCTACCTCGCGCTGCCGCTGCAGCGCCAGGGCCTGAACGAGGTCGACTTCAGCGGCACCGACGAGCTGTGCCGCTTCGAGGCCGCCGAAGAGAACGTGCGCGACAACACCGACGCGAGCGACGAGCCGGCCGCCATCCAGACCGGCCGGCTGCGCATGCGCTTCGTGCGCGCGAAGGAGGCCACCGAGGCCTATGCGCTGCTCGGCGTCGCGCTGGTGGCCGAGCGCCGCAGCGACGGCCAGGTCACGCTCGAACGCAGCTACATCCCGCCGCAGGTGGCGATCGAGGCCACCGCCCAGCTGTCGGCCAGCGCCTCGCTGCTGCACGGCCTGATCCTGCAGCGCGCGCAGGCGCTCGCCGGCCGCATGGGCCAGCTGAGCCACGGCGTCTCCGAGCTGGCCGATTTCCTGATGCTGCAGACGCTGAACCGCAACGAGCCGATCTTCAGCCAGCACACCGCGGTGCCGAATGCGCACCCGAAGGAGCTGCACCGCGACTGCCTGCGCCTGGCCGGCGACCTGGCCACGCTGGCCAGCAGCACGCGCCGCCCACCCGAATTCCCGCCGTACCGCCACGACGACCTGAACGCCTGCTTCGCGCCGGTGTTCGCCGAGCTGCGCCGCATGCTGACCGCGGTGCTCGAGCAGAACGCGCTGCAGATCGAGCTGGTCGACCGCACGCACGGCGTGCGCACCGCGGTCGTCAACGACCTGGAGCTCGCGCGCACCGGCACCTTCGTGCTGGCCGTCAATGCGCAGGTGCCGGGCGAGCAGCTGCGCCAGCGCTTTCCGGCACAGACCAAGATCGGCCCGGTCGACAAGATCCGCGACCTGGTCAACCTGCAGCTGCCCGGCATCGGGTTGCGCTCGCTGCCGGTCGCGCCGCGCCAGCTGCCGTTCCATGCGGGGTATTTCTATTTCGAGCTCGACCGCAGCGGGGAGTTGTGGAAGGCGGTCTCGACCAACGGTCACGTCGCGATGCACATCGCCGGCGACTTCCCCGGCCTCGAGCTGGAGTTGTGGGCCATCAGAAGCCAGTGAAGTAAGCCAGAAAGAACGTGGTGAGCGCGATGAGCCCCTCTTCCCCCGACGATCCGTTTGCCGAAGTCGACACCGGCCGCACCTTCATCATGCCGACGCCGGGCGGGCGCACGACCGCGATGCCCTCGCGCCCGCAGCATGCGCCGCAGCAGCCCGCGGGCGCCGACGTGGCGGCCGACATCGGCCCGAGCGACAGCGGCCTGAACCCGCTGGTGGCGCTGGCGAACCCGCTGCTGGCGCTGGTGCCGCAGATCCGCGCCTCCACCCAGCTCGCCGACCCGGCCTCGCTGCGCGAATCGATCGCGCAGGGCCTGCGCGAGTTCGAGGCGCAGGCGCGCGCCCGCGGCATCACGCCCGAGCGCGTGCTGGCCGCCCGCTACATCCTGTGCACGCTGCTCGACGAGGTGGCCGCCACCATGCCGTGGGGCGCCTCCGGCCAGTGGGGCCGCCACAGCCTGCTCGCGATGTTCCACAACGAGACCGGTGGCGGCGAGAAGGTGTTCCAGCTGATGGCCAAGCTGGCCGAGAACCCGCGCGGCAACCGCGACCTGCTGGAGCTGATCTACGCCGCGCTGTGCCTGGGCTTCGAGGGCCGCTACCGCGTCGTCGACGGCGGCCGCGCGCAACTCGAGGCGGTGCGCGAGCGGCTCGCGCAGATCATCAAGAAGGAGCGCGGCGACTACCCGCAGCCGCTCGCGCAGAACTGGCGCGGCGAGGCCGCGACCCGCCGCTCGATGCTGACCTGGCTGCCGCTGTGGGTGGCCAGCGCCGTCGTGATGCTGCTGGTGGTCGCGATCTACCTCGGCCTGTCGTGGCGGCTGAGCGGCGACTCCGACCCGGTCTACGGTCGCATCCAGGAGCTGCGGCTGATTCCGCCGACCCCGCCGGTCAAGCTGCCGGCACCGAAGCCGCGGCTCGCGCAGTTCCTCGTCAACGACATCAAGGCCGAACTGGTCACGGTGCGCGACGAGGTCGACCGCAGCGTCGTGATCATCCGCGGCGACGGCCTGTTCCCGCCCGCCAGCGCGGCGCTCACCAGCGACCGCGAGGCGCTGATGAAGCGCATCGCCGAGGCGCTGGCCCAGGTGCAGGGCTCGGTGCTGGTGACCGGCCACACCGACAACGTGCGCATCCGCACCGCGCAGTTCCCGTCGAACTGGCACCTGTCCGAGGAGCGCGCGAAGACGGTGCGCGACATCCTGGTGGGCTACGGCGTCGCCGCCGACCGCGTCAAGGCCGAGGGCCGCGCCGATGGCGAGCCGGTGGCCGCCAACGACACGCCGGCCAACCGCGCGCTGAACCGGCGCGTCGAAATCACCCTGTTCATCTCGCGCGGCGCGACGCCCGCGGCCTCGGCTCCCGGAACCGGATCATGAAGAAGCTGCTCGGTGTCCTGCTCAACCCGTGGTTCCTGCTGATCCTCGGGCTGATCGCGCTGTCCCTCGTCATCTGGATCGTCGGGCCGCTGATCGCGATCGGCACCTGGCGGCCTTTGGAGAGTTCGACGGCGCGCCTCGTCTTCATCGGCGTGATCGTCGGCCTCGTGATCCTGCGCAAGCTGTGGCAGTACTTCCGTGCGCGCAAGACCAATGCGCGCGTCGTGGATCAGCTGCTGAAGCCGGTGGCGAGCACTGCCGCCGACGACCCGGCCAACGCCGAGCTGAAGACGCTGAACGAGCGCTTCCAGAAGGCGCTGCAGACGCTGCGCAACGCGAAGTTCGACACCGGCAAGACGGGGGTGGCCGGCGCGTTCAGCGGCCTCACGTCGCGGCTCGGCAAGCGCTACCTCTATGAGCTGCCGTGGTACGTGATCATCGGCGCGCCGGGCTCGGGCAAGACGACCGCGCTGGTCAACTCGGGCCTGAACTTCCCGCTGGCCGCGGCGATGGGCGAGCATTCGGTGAAGGGCGTCGGCGGCACCCGCAACTGCGACTGGTGGTTCACCGACCAGGCGGTGCTGATCGACACCGCCGGCCGCTACACCACGCAGGACAGCCACAAGAGCACCGACAGCAAGGCCTGGGAGGGCTTCCTCGACCTGCTCAAGCGCAGCCGGCCGCGCCAGCCGCTGAACGGCGTGCTGATCACCGTGTCGGTCAGCGACCTGCTCACCGCCAACGTCAACGAGCGCGCGCAGCACGCCGCCACCGTGCGCCTGCGGCTGCAGGAGCTGCACCAGCACCTGGGCATGCGCTTCCCGATCTACCTGCTGGTCACCAAGTGCGACCTGCTGTCGGGCTTCATGGAGACGCTGGGCGAGGTCGACAAGGACACCCGCGCGACGCCGTGGGGCATGACCTTCAAGCTCGACAAGCAGCAGCACACCGATCTCTCGGTGTTCCCGGCCGAGTTCGACGCGCTCGAGAAGCGCCTCACCGACGGCCTGATCGACCGCCTGCAGCTCGAGCGCGACCCGCAGCGCCGCGCCCGCATCTACGGCTTCCCGCAGCAGTTCGAGGCGTTGCGCGGCCTGCTGAAGGACTGGATCGACCAGGTCTTCTCGCCGTCGCAGTTCGAGGCCCACCCGCTGCTGCGCGGCGTGTACTTCATCAGCGGCACGCAGGAAGGCACGCCGATCGACCGCATGCTCGGCCGCATCGCGCGCACCTACCGGCTCGAGCGCACGGTGCTGCCGCCGCTGCAGTCCGGCGGCAAGAGCTTCTTCCTGTCGCGGCTGCTGAAGGAAGTGGTGTTCGGCGAGGCCGCGCTGGCCGGCACCGACCTGAAATGGGAGCGCCGCCGCGCCTGGATGATCACCGCCGCCTACGCGGCGCTCGGCATCGTCTCGTTGGGCGTGCTGCTCGCCTGGGGCGTCAGCTACGTCAACAACCAGCGCTACATCGCGAAGGTGGACGCCACCGTCGAGGAGGTGCGCAAGCTGGTGCAGTCGACGCCGAACCGCGCATCGCCCGACATCCTGGTGCTGCTGCCGGCGCTGCAGGCCACGCGCGACCTGGCGCGTGCCGGCATCGGCGACTCGGTGCCGTTCAGCCACGGCTTCGGGCTGTACCAGGGCCGCAAGCTCGACGGCGCGTCGCAGCAGGCCTACCGCCGCATGCTGACCGACGCGGTGCTGCCGCGCATCGCCCTCGGCATCGAGGACCGCCTGAAGACCGGCCTCGACAACCCCGAGCTGCAGTACGAGGCGCTGAAGGCCTACGTGATGCTCTACGACCCGGAGCGCTTCGACCCCGCCGCGCTGAAGCTCTACGTGATGGCCGATTGGGAAACCAACCTGCCGCGCTCGGTGACCACCGAGCAGCGTGCCGAGCTCGAATCCCACCTCGACGCGCTGCTGGCCGAGGGCCAGGCGGTGTCGCCGCTGCCGGAAGACAAGCAGCTGGTCGCGCAGACGCGGGCCCGCCTGATCGCGACGCCGCTCACCGAGCGCGTGTACCGGCGGCTGAAGCGCCAGGGCGTGGGCGCCGACATCCCGGAGTTCACGGTGGCGAAGGCGGCCGGTGCCGGCGCGGGACTGGTGTTCACGCGCATGAGCGGCCAGCCGCTGACCAAGGGCGTGCCGGGGCTCTTCACCTACGACGGCTATCACAAGGGCTTCCAGCGCGAGGTCGAGCGCGTCGCGCGCACGCTGGCCGATGAAGAGAGCTGGGTGCTGGGCGTCAACGACAGCAATCGCCAGAACGCGCTGCGCTCGCTCGACGTGCAGCAGCAGCTCGCCGACGAGGTGCGCCGCCTGTACCTGACCGACTACGTCACGGTGTGGGAGGAGTTCATCGCCGACGTGAAGATGCTGCCGACGGCCAACCTGTCGCAGGCGGTGCAGATGTCGCGCGTGCTGTCGGCGCCCGACAACCCGCTGGTGCCGCTGCTGAAGGCGATGTCGCGCGAGACCACGCTCGGCGACAGCAAGGACGTGGCGTCCAAGGTCGAGACCAAGGCGCGCGATGCGATCCAGCGCTCGCGCGAGGAACTGCTGCGGCTGCTGGGCAACCAGGCGCCGGCCACGCCGCTCGGGCCCGGCCAGCGGATCGAGAGCATCGTCGACGACCGCTTCGTCGCGTTGCGCCAGCAGACGCGGGCAGTCGACGGCAAGGCCGCGCCGATCGACTCGACCATCGCGCTGATCAACGAGGTCTACACGCTGCTGACCGCGGCCGACACCGCGGTGAAGGGCGGCAACGTGCCGCCGCCGTCGGACGTGCCGAACAAGGTGAAGGCCGAAGCCGCGCGGTTGCCCGAGCCGACCCGCTCGCTGCTGAACACGCTGTCGGTCAGCGGCACCAAGGCGGCGCTCGACATCACGCGCAGCAACATCGGCAACTCGATCAATGCCGAGATCGGCGAGTTCTGCCGCCAGGCCATCAGCGGGCGCTACCCGTTCGCGCGCGGCAGCAGCCGCGACGTGACGCAGGAGGACTTCGCCCGCGTGTTCGCGCCGGGCGGGCTGTTCGACGCGTTCTTCCAGAAGAACCTGGTGAACTTCGTCGACACCTCGACGCGGCCGTGGAGCTTCAAGAAGATCGACGGCGCATCGATGGGTGCCGACAGTTCCACGCTGCTGCAGTTCCAGCATGCGGCGGTGATCCGCGACACCTTCTTCCGCGGCGGCGGCACCGCGCCGGGGCTGCGGCTCGACTTCAAGCCGATGGAGATGGACCCGTCGATCACGCAGTTCACGCTCGACGTCGACGGCCAGCTCGTCAAGTACGCGCACGGCCCGCAGATCCCGGCCTCGATCCAGTGGCCGGGGCCGCGCGGCAGCACGCAGGTGCGCGTCGCGCTGACGCCGGTGTCGGCGAGCGGCCTGTCGGGCGACACCCGGGAAGGCCCGTGGGCGCTGTTCCGGTTGTTCGACAAGCAGCAGGTCGAGGCGGCCGGCGCGCCGGAGCGCTTCAAGGCGACCTTCAACATCGACAACCGCAAGGCGGTGTTCCTGGTCACCGCCAGCAGCGTGCGCAACCCGTTCCGCTTGCCCGAGCTGCAAGAGTTCTCATGCCCGGGCAAGCTGTGAGCCACGACTTCAGCATCGACCAGTTCATCAGCGGCGTCGGCACGCAGGCGCCGGGCTGGTTCGGCAAGCTCGCGATGCTGGGCGATTTCGCGAGCCGGCGGCTGCCGCAGCCGTTCGTCGATGCCTGCGATGCGTGGCTGTCGAAGGGCATGGACGCGAGCCGCACGCGGCTCGGCGCGCAGTTCCTCGATGTGTACCTGACCGGGCCGATCTGGCGCTTCGCCTGGGCGCCCGGCGTGATCGACAGCGAATGGTGGGCCGGCGTGCTGATGCCGAGCGTCGACAAGGTCGGCCGCTATTTCCCGCTGGTGGTCGCGCAGACCGCGCACGACCTGCCGGAGACGCTGGAGGGCATCCAGGCGCTGGACGGCTGGTACCGGCACCTGAGTGCTGCCGCACTCGGCACGCTGGGGGCGGGCGCGACGGTCGAAGATTTTGAATCGGCGCTTGCGCGGGCGCCATCGTGGCAGGCCGAGCGGCACAGCGTCGAGCCTGCTGCCACCGCGATGCCGGGCCGGCTGCGCTACACCTATGCGGGCGCCGCGAGCCTGCCGCAATGGATCGACGGGCTGGTGGTGGCCGAGGCGATGCGCCGCTACACCGGGCACAGCCTGTGGTGGCCCGACCATGCGTCGGCGCCCGACGACAGCCTGTCGGTGGCGCCCGGGCTGCCGCCGCCGGACTGCTTCTCGGAGCTGCTGGAGGGGCGCTGGTGAGCGACTCGACCGACGGACCCAGCTTCACGCCGGACGACGAGCGCACGGTCGTCAAGACCGATGCGCCGCTCGACGGCGGCAACTCGCTGCCGAACGGCTTCCGGCTGCAGGAGTACGTGGTCGAGGGGCTGGTCGGCGAAGGCGGCTTCGGCATCGTCTACCTGGCGCGCGACACCCAGCTCGGCCGCGTGGTCGCGCTGAAGGAGTACATGCCGGCGACGCTCGCGACGCGCGGCCCTCAGTGCGAGGTCTCGGTGCGCTCGGCGCGCCATCGCGAGACCTTCGAGCTGGGTCTGCGCAGCTTCGTCAACGAGGCGCAGCTGCTGGCCGCGTTCGACCACCCGTCGCTGGTCAAGGTGTACCGCTTCTGGGAACAGCACGGCACCGCCTACATGGTGATGCCGTACTACGAAGGCCCGACGCTGAAGCAGTGGCTGATCGAGCACGGCCGGCCCGACGAGGCGCTGCTGCTCGGCGTGGCGCACCCGCTGATCGACGCGCTGGAGCTGATGCACCACCAGCGCTGCTACCACCGCGACATCGCGCCCGACAACATCCTGCTGCTGAACCAGCAGAGCACGCAGTTCGGCGGCGCGGCGAGCATGCGGCCGGTGCTGCTGGATTTCGGCGCCGCGCGGCGCGTGATCGGCGATGCGACGCAGGCGCTGACGGTGATCCTGAAGGCCGGCTACGCGCCGGTGGAGCAGTACGCCGAATCGAGGGCGATGCGCCAGGGGCCGTGGACCGATGTGTATGCGCTGTGCGCGGTGCTGTATGCCTCGATCACCGGGCGCGCGCCGCTCGCGTCGGTCAGCCGGCTCGTCACCGACGACCTGCAGCCGGCGGTGCAGGCGGGGGCGGGGCGGTATTCGCCGCAGTTCCTGGCCGCCATCGATGCCGGGCTGGCGGTGAAGCCGGACGACCGGCCGCAGGACATGGCGGCGCTGCGGGCCTTGCTGCCGGGTGGGCATGGGCACGGGCTGGGGCATTCGCCGTCGCAACTGCTGGGCAGCTCGACGCGCGGCGGGTTGGCGGTGCCGCCGGACCTCGGCGCGTCGACGGTGGTCACCCCATCGACGCGGCCGGCCGAGCTGATGCCCGATCCGCATGCGAAGCCGCCGTCGCGGGCCGGTGTCTATGCGCTGGCCGGGCTGGTGGTCGCCGCACTGGCCGGGGCGGGCTGGTGGTTCGCCGGCCGTGCACCGGCGCCCGCCGTCGTGGCCGCGGCACCGTCCGCATCGACCGCAGGGGTGACGACTGCCACGGCGCCGTCACCGGCACCGGCCGTCGCCCCCGCGCCGCCGCCAGCCGTGCCGTTCGGCCTGGTCACCGCGCTGCAGGACATCGTGCGCCACGCCGACCCGGTGCTGGGCGTCAACGCACTGGCCGACAAGTCGCAGCTGCGCATCGGCAGCGACCGGCTGCAGTTCCGCGTCAAGTCGTCGGAGGCCGGCTACCTGTACGTGTTCCTGGCCGGCACCGACAAGGCCCACTTCTACCTGCTGTTCCCGAACGAGCTCGACAAGAACAACCGCATCGAGCTGAACCGCGAGGTCGTGCTGCCGCGCGCCGGCTGGCACATCACTGCCGGCGGGCCGCCGGGCACCGACCACATCGTCGCGATGGTGTCGCGCAAGCCGCGCGACATGACCGGCATCGGCGTCAAGAAGGCCGGCGACCAGATCCCCGAGATCGACCTCGGGCTCGCCGAGCAGCTGTGGGCGGCACGCCAGCCGGGCGACAGCCCGTTCGCCGGCAAGCCGGTGTGCGACGCCGGCGAGTCGCCGTGCGATGGCAGCTACGGCGCGACGCTGCTGGTGATCGACGAGGTGAAGCGGTAGCTCGGCCGATCGCGCGCTGCGGGCTCTGCCGGCGTTGAGCGTTCCTGCGATGGCCAGGAAGCTCAGGAAACTGGAGGCGCTGGTCTGCCTTCGTTGAACTGTTCCGGATCCGGCGTGACTCATGCCCAGGGCCTGTTAACACTACGGGAAGGACGGTCATCATGGAATTGCGAATCAGGCCCGGCGGGATCCGGCGCGCAGCGCTGGAGGGGACACCTGCTGCAAAGGGATTGCCGGATCGGGTGAGTGACGTGAAGGCGGGGGCGAAAGCGCAGTGCGCAGTGAGCCGCCTGGTGGGCGCCGAGCGCCGACCCGAGGCCTGGGTGGGTTGGCACGATCCGGTGGATCGGGGGGCACAGCTCAAGCGCTTGCGCAATCGAGATGACGGGGTTCAGCCGACTCCGCCCGCGCACAAGGCGTTGAAGACTTCAGCCGTTCAACGGCTGCCGCTGGGACTCGGCACCCAGCTCGAGCCGCAGTCGGGTGAGATCTTCAGGGAGGACGGCAGCAGCGTTCGTGCAGCAGCCCATGTGACGCTGGTGCTGCAATGGCTGGGTCGTGCCCGGGGGCGGCTGGTGACGGTGGAAGCCTTCAGGAAACAATGCGGGCGCGACTTGATGCAATGCGTGAATTCCGCGCGTCAGTTGCTGCCGCAGAATGCCATCGAGAACATGGATGGCGGCTACAGGCTGAGGTTGCCGGCCGAGGTGCTGGATGGCGATGTGCGCAGGGTGGGGCCTTTCACGGTATGGCCCGAGCAGCATGCGGTGCTGGTGGCGCCGCGGGGAATGTCGGAAATTCCTGCCTATCTCACCGAACGCGAGTACCTGATTTTCGACAGCTTGCTGGAGAGGCGAAGTCGGCCGGTGCGCAAGGCTGCCATCGAGGCAGCGAGCCAGTCGACAGCGAGTCGCATCCGGTATTCATACGGCGGGTTGCGCTACAAGCTCGGATCGGAGATGTTCATCGAAACGCCTGGCTGCTACCAGCTCAAGTAGCGATGCCGGTCTCCTCACGTTGAAGGCTTGCGGCCCGTGCCCTGACGCGGTCCAATGCGCATCCGACAAGCACATCGAATCGATGGGGAGGCTTCATGGCAGCACGAACGGTGAAGGTCGCGAGCGCAACGAAGGCGGCGAAACCGCGCCGCCCCACCGCCGACCCACTGCCGAAGAACTCGCCGTTCATGCGCGTCGCGCGCCCCGACGAGATCGACGTGCGCGACCGGCCCTACCGCCCGTCCATCGGCAGCGCGCCGCCACCGACGCTGTTCCCGAAGCACGGGCTGCCGGTCAAGTACCAGGGCGACACGATGGCCTGCACCGGCTTCGCGCTGTCGCTGGTCGTCGAGCACCTGTTGCTGGCCTCGGGCCGTGAACGAAAGCCTGCCATCTCGCCCTACATGCTGTACTCGATGGCGCGCCGCTACGACGAGTACCCGGGCTCGTCCGAAGACAAGGGCTCCAGCCTGCGCGGTGCGATGAAGGGCTGGTTCAAGCACGGCGCCTGCCGCGAGCCGCTGTTCCCCGGGCTCGAGATGCCGGCGGCCAGCAAGAGCCTGGCCGACGACTGGTGGTTCGATGCGGTGAAGCGCCCGCTCGGCGCCTACTACCGCATCGACCACAAGGCGATCACCGACATGCATGCCGCGCTGAACGAGGTGGGCATCCTGTATGCGAGCGCCGGCTGCCACTCGGGCTGGGACGACGGCATCGAACTCACCGCGCTGAAGAAGCGGCCGACCTCGTTCAGCGAGCCGCGCAAGGGAATCTGGGAGATCCCGGTGAAGGGCGGCCACGCGCGGCATTCCGGCCACGCGTTCGCGATCGTCGGCTACAACGAGCGCGGCTTCCTGATCCAGAACTCCTGGGGCACCGACTGGGGCTCGTACGGCTATGCGATCCTGAGCTACGACGACTGGATCGCCAACGCGATGGACTGCTGGGTCGCGCAGCTCGGCGTGGTGACGCAGGACCACACCGCGATCTCGAAATCGATCAGCCTGCGCACCGACGCGGCCGGCCGTGTCGCGCTCGCGGCGAGCGAGGTGCTGCGCAACCGCGAGCTGTCGCCGTTCATCGTCAACATGGGCAACAACGGCGCGCTGAGCAACAGCGGCGTATTCCGCACCCGGCCCGACGACGTGCGCGCGATCGTCGACGTGCAGCTCGCGCAGGCGCGCAAGCAATGGGGGCTGCAGGACGGCGTGGTCGACGTCTGCATCTTTGCGCACGGCGGCCTGGTCGGCGAGTCTGCCGCGGCCGACATCGCGGCGCAGTGGATCCCGATGCTGTACGAGCAGAAGATCTTTCCGATCTTCCTGATGTGGGAGACGGATTTCTTCACGAGTGCGCTGAACTGCATCGATGATGCGATCCGCGACGTGCCGCGCAGCACCGCCGCCGGCTCGTCGATGGCGGCCTGGTGGAACGAGCGGCTGGAGCGCGTGCTGTCGCGTCCCGGCACGCGCATCTGGGGCGAGATGAAGCAGAACGCCGATGCGATGAGTGCGTACAAGCCGGGTGTGCCGGACGACGAGCAGGCCGGTGCGGTGCTGCTGTACGGGCATTTCAAGCATGGCGTGGCCGACAAGCGCATCCGCATGCATTTCGTCGGGCATTCGGCCGGCAGCATCGTCGCGAGCCTGATGATCGATCGGCTGGCGCAGGAGGGCATGCGCTTCGAATCGGTGAGCTTCCTGGCGCCGGCGGTGCGCGTGGACACCTTCGAACGCTGCGTGCGGCCGCACCTCGAATCGGGTGTCGTCAGGCGCTACCAGCAGTTCCACCTGAGCGAACGTGCCGAGCAGCAGGACCACACCTGCGGGCCGTACCGGCGCTCGCTGCTGTACCTCGTCAGCGAATCGTTCGAGGGGGGCAGCACGACGCCGATTCTGGGGATGCAGCGCTTCTTCGATGCTGCTGCGAAGGGCTTGCCGAACACCACGGCGTGGGTGTCGCCGGGGCCGGTGAGCACCAGCACGACGCATGGGGGGTTCGATGATGATCCGGGGACGCGGGGGCAGGTGGTGGAGTTCATCCTCCGGGGGTGATCACTGCGTGGCAGTGCCGGGTCTCGCCCCGGCGGGCGAGTCACTTTCATTTGAGCCCAAATGAAAGTAACCAAAGCAAAGGGCTTGGAAAACCATACGGTTCGTCCAGTCTCGCTGCGGACAACACTGACGCTTCGGCTGCACATCCCCGTTCATTGGGATTGTTGCTCTCCCGCTTCACTCGACTCGCTCGCTACGCGTCGCATCGTCTAGTCCCTGCGAGGGCTGCGTCATCTTGGCGATGCGTAGCGAGCTGGGTGGAGAAGAACGGCCAACAATCCCAATGAAGGTGGGGCACCAGCCGAAGCGTCAGTGTTGTCCGCAGCGAGACTGGACGAACCGTATGGTGTTGTATTGAGGCCCTTTGCTTTGGTTACTTTCATTTGGGCTTCAAATGAAAGTGACTCGCCCGTGAGGGCGAAACCTGCCGTCACTCGCACCCCGGGATCCGCCGTCTGTCGCACACCGGGCTGCGCGGCTTGCCGGGCCGGGCCCCCGCGCCGTATCGTGGCATCCCATGAAGCCCGTTCCGTCCGTTCCTCCCGCTGCCCCCGCTGCCCCCGCTCCGCCGGCTCCGCCCGCGCGCCACCTTGCCCGGCTGTGGGCTTCGCTGACCCCACGCCGCATCGCGATCAACCTGATCGTCGCCACCGTCGCCGCGATCGCACTGAACCCGATCTTCGTGACGCCCTTCCTCAGCGTCTGGGGCCGCAGCATCTTCGTCGGCCTGATGCTGCTGGTGGCCTTCGACATCGCCGGGCATTGGCCGTCGCGCTGGCTGCCGCGCTGGGTCGTTCAGGTGGCGGCCGTCGTCATCACCGCGCCGGTCGCTACGCTGGTCGCCTACCTGGTGATGGTGCAGGGCGATGTCACCAGCTTCCAGCGCAACGAAGGCCTGCTGTGGGGCTTCTTCTCGATCGCCACCACCGGCCTCGCCGTCGGCCTGACGCTCGCGCTCGGTGCGCTCTACCGCGAACGCGATGCCCAGGCCCGCTCGCAGGCGCTGGCCTTCGAGCTGGAACGCAGCACGCTCGAGAAACAGGCGCTCGACGCGCGGCTGCGCCTGCTGCATGCACAGGTCGAGCCGCATTTCCTGTTCAACACGCTGGCCAACGTGCAGCAGCTGGTGGAGTCGGGCTCCGAACGGGCCGGCCCGGTGCTGAACAGCCTGATCGCCTACCTGCGCGCCACGATGCCCAGCCTCGCGCAGACCAGCAGCACGCTCGGCCACGAGATCGGGCTGGTGCGCGCCTACCTCGAGCTGATGCGCATGCGCATGCCGGACCGGCTGGCCTTCGACGTCGCGGTGCCCGATGCGCTGGCAGGCCTGCCGTTCCCGCCGATGGCGCTGCTGACGCTGGTCGAGAACGCGGTGCGCCACGGCATCGACCCGAGCGAGACGGGCGGCCGCATCGAGGTCGGTGCCCGTGCCGATGCGCGGCAGGCCTGCGTCGAGGTCTGGGTCAGCGACACCGGCGCCGGCATGGACGAGAAGGCCGCGCCCGGCACCGGCCTCGCCAACCTGCGCGAGCGGCTGAAGGCCACCTATGGCGATGCGGCCAGGTTGGAACTCTGCGACGAGACGCCGCACGGCCTGCGCGCCACGCTGGTGCTGCCCGATCCCAGTCCGCAGTTCGCGAAGCTGGACCCTGGAGCGGCACCATGAACCCCACCGCGCTGATCGCCGACGACGAGCCGCTGCTGCGCGAGCGCCTGCGCGGGATGCTGCAGCGCCTGTGGCCGGAGCTCACGATCGTCGCCGAGGCGCGCAACGGCCGCGAGGCAGTGGAGTTGTTCGATGAACATGCGCCGCAGGTGGTGTTCCTCGACGTGCACATGCCGGGGTTGAACGGCGTCGAGGCGGCGCGCTCGATCGCGCGGCGGGCCCAGGTGGTGTTCGTCACCGCCTACGAGCAGTACGCGGTGACGGCCTTCGAGCAGGGGGCGATCGACTACGTGGTGAAGCCGTTCGACGAGGAGCGCCTGGCCGATACGGTGCAGCGGCTGCGGCAACGGCTCGGCACCGACGGCGCCGCACCCGCGGCGGACGACCGTCTGGAGGCCGCGATCGAGAAGATGTCGGCCGAACTGCGCCGCCAGTCACCGGCGCAGCGGCAGGCGGGGTGGCTGCAGTGGATCAAGGCGTCGGTGGGCAACAGCGTGCGGCTGATCCCGGTCGAGCAGGTGGCCTACCTGCGCTCCGACGAGAAGTACACGCTGGTCGTGTGGGAGGGCGGCGAAGCGCTGATCCGCCGCACGATCCGCGAGCTGGCCGATGAGCTCGATCCGGAGTGCTTCGTGCAGGTGCACCGCTCGGTGATCGTGAACCTGCACCAGGTGGCCCAGGTGGTGCGCGGGCCGAACGAGACGGCCGACGTGCACATCAAGGGCCGCAGCGAGCTGCTGCCGGTGAGCCGCAGCTACGTGCACGTGTTCCGGCACATGTGAAGCGCCGGCTCCGGCGGTTGCTCACTGCATCGTCGTGCGCATCGCCTGCGTGGCTTCGGCGACGCTCTGCACGCGCTTGCCGGTGATCGTGACCATCGGCAGCGTGACGACTTCGGCGCTGGCCTGCTGCGTGGTGCCGGCGCGGCCTTCCTCGAGCATCGCGATCGCGATCGACAGCGTCGCGGCGATCAGCACGGTGAAGGTCAGCAGCGGGGCGAAGAGGCGGTCGAACATGTCAGTCTCCAGCGGTGTGTGTGTTGCGTTGGAGTGAACTGTAGGCAGCCGCCCGCGCCGGCGACAGCGCGCTGAGACGAAGCGTCGAAACACGGGGACAGGCTGCGGGTCGGCACGACGGGGCGCACCGGCCCGGGGCCGCTCCCGCGGCGTCAGACCGGTTCGGTGCGCGCCACCAGCCAGGCGAGCGCCTCGCCGCTCACCAGCGGCGACAGCCGCTCGCGCACCACGCGGTGGTAGTCGTTCAGCCAGGCGGCCTCGTCGGCGCGCAGCAGGCTGTGGTCGATGCAGCGGGTGTCGATCGGGCACAGCGTCAGCGTCTCGAAACCGAGGAACTCGCCGAACGCACCGTTCTCGGGCGTGTCCGCCGCGACGTTCAGCACCAGGTTCTCGATGCGAACGCCCCATTGGCCGCCGCGGTACAGGCCGGGCTCGATGCTGGTGATCATGCCGGGCTCCATCGCCATCTGCGGCTCGGGGATCGCCTTGCTGATGCTCTGCGGGCCCTCGTGCACGTTCAGGAAGTAGCCGACGCCGTGGCCGGTGCCATGGCCGTAGTCGAGGCCGTGCTCCCACAGCGGCGCACGCGCGATGGCATCGAGCATCGGCGACAGCGTGCCGCGCGGGAAGCGGGCGCGGCTCAGCGCCAGCGTGCCCTTCAGCACCAGCGTGTAGTCGCGCCGCTGCGCGGCCGATACCGTGCCGATCGGCCAGACGCGGGTGATGTCGGTGGTGCCGCCCAGGTACTGGCCGCCGGAATCGATCAGCAGCAGGCCGTCGCCCTCGATCACCGCGTGCGATTCGGGCGTCGCCCGGTAGTGCGGCATCGCGCCGTTGGCGTTGAAGCCGGCGATGGTGTTGAAGCTCAGGCCGACGAAGCCGGGCCGGCGCGCCCGCGCGGCGCTCAGCTGCTCGTCGATCGTCAGCTCGGTGATCCGTTCCTTGCCGAGCGCCTGCTCGAACCACGCATAGAACTCGCACATCGCGGCACCGTCCTGCGCCATCGCGTCGCGCACGAAGGCGGCCTCGGCGGGGCTCTTGCGGCTCTTCAGCAGCGTGCTCGGGTTGATTGCCTCGACCACCTTCACGGCGGCCGGCACGTTCTCGCGCAGGCCGAGCGTGATGCGGCGCGGGTCGATCAGCAGCGTGGCCTCGGCGCCCAGCCGGGCCAGCGCGGCAGCCGCCTCGGTGTACGGGGCCAGTTGCACGCCGTCGGCGGCGAGCGCCGCCTGCACCGCTGCCGGCACCTTGCCGACGCCGACGAACAGCGTCGCGCCGTGCAGGCCGATCAGCGCGTGGGCCAGGAACACCGGGTTGTAGCTGACGTCGGAGCCGCGCAGGTTGAAGATCCAGGCGATGTCGTCGACGGTGGAGACGAAATGCTGCGTCGCGCCGTGCACCGCCATCGCGCGGCGCACCTCCGCCAGCTTGGCGCTGCGGGCCAGCGGCGCGTGGGGAGCGGCATGCTCGTAGACCGGCGCTTCGGGCAGCGCCGGGCGATCGGGCCACACGTCTTCCAGCAAGTCGAGGTCGGTGCGCAGCGGCACGCCGGCGCGCGTCAGCGCGGTGCGCAGCTGCTGCGCCGCCGCCAGGCCCAGCACCGCGCCGTCGACGGCCACCCCCTGCCCGGCGGGCACCTGGCTGGCCAGCCACTCGACGTGGTGGGTGGCAGCGCCGCTCGGGATCTTCACCAGCTCGATGCCGGTGCCGGCCAGTTCGGCCTCGGCCTGCACCCAGTAGCGGCTGTCGGCGAACAGCGCCGCGCGCTCGGTGGTGACGACCAGCGTGGCCATCGAACCCGTGAAGCCCGACAGCCATTCGCGCCCTTGCCAGCGCCCCGGCAGGTACTCGGACAGGTGCGGATCGCTCGATGGCACCAGCAGTGCAGCCAGCTGGTGCTGTTTCAGCGCGTCGCGCACGCGCTCCAGGCGCAGGCGGATCGGGGAGGTGCGGGTGTCCATGGGTTCGGCTCCGTTCGGGGCCCGCACGCCGCCCGGGTCGGGAAGCCAGCGGGGAAAGCGCGGATTTTAGGGCCTGACGGCCATCGGGGCAGGGTTTGCACTGGCCCGCCAGGCCGCGCTGCGGAGGGCCTTCTGCAATTTCTCTTCGCAGTTGGCGCTCATCCTGTGCGCTGGTGCGCCGCGCGCCCCCGAGGAGATGCCATGCCGTTCGACCCCCGAATCGAGAAAGAAGCCTTCCTGCACGCCGACCGTGCGCTGTTGCGGCAGCTTCTCGACATCGATTTCCAGCTCTACCGCCCGATGGGCTACCTGGCTGCCACCGCGCTGCACAAGCTGGTGTATTGCTGGCTCGTCGGCCTGCACGAGGACATCGCGCCGGTGCTGCCGCGCGTGATCGGGTGGCTCGACCATGCGATCAACAGCGGCGAGGCCGGCCGGGAGCTGCGCCGGGAATCCGGCGATGAAGTCCTCGCGCTGGGGGAGAGCGGCGAGCCGCGCACGATGCGCCCGAACCTGCACGCGACGCGGGCGATGGCCCGGTGGCTGCACGGCGGCGAGGCGGCCTGCGATGACTGGTCCGGCGCGCGTCGTTCCCAGGCGGCCTGGCGCGCCAACCTCGCGCGCGGCGAGCGGCGCCTGACGCCCCACCAGCTCGCGCTGGACGACTACCTGGCGTGGTGCGTGCAGTGCGGCGAATACACCGCCGGCATCGAGCTGATCGAGAGCCAGCTGGCGCTGCGCGCCTCGGCGCCGGCGCATGCGGTGCTGGCACGCCTGCCGCGCCCGCGCGAGTTCGCCTACGCGGTCTGCCTGCACCATGCGCGCGGCCGCTTCGAGCCGGCCGACCTGTTCGAGGCCGGCAAGCGCATGCTCAATGGCAGCCTCAACGAAGGCTGGCTCGCCACCGGCGAATCGCTGCGGGCGGCGATGTGGCTGAAGATCGTGCACTGGGATCTCGCCGCGCCGGTCGGATGCGCCGCCGCCAGCCCGCTCGACACGGTGCGGCGGGCGCACGTTCACCTGGCGCCGCAGCCGGTGCTCACAGCGCGCACGACTGCGACACCGCAAAGTCGTCCTCTCGCCAGCACTCTCCGTGCGTCGGGATCACGTTGATGACCTCGAAGTACGGCAGGCCGAAGTACTCGCATCCGTGCAGCGCCTCGACCGCGGCGTGGTACTCGTCGAGGTCGGGGGTCTCCCAGACCGCGACCTCGGCGCACTGGGTGTCCCAGCGCGATTCGCAGGTCTCGAACTGCCGCAGGCGCAGCGACGGGAAGCTCTCGAACACCAGCACCAGCACGCGTTCGCGGAACGCCGCGCGCCGCGCGGCATCGAGCGATCGCCAGTGGGAGGTGGCCTGCAACAGCATGAAGAAGGTGTGGGTTCTTGACATGGCGGAGGTGGGTGGTGGGTTGACGCAGCGAAGCGCCTTGCCGACACTATGCGAGTTTTTATTCGTATTTGAAACTCGCATTTCGGCAACCGATGTCCACACCGCAGACCGCCCCGCCCAGCACCCCTCTCACGCCCCGCAAGGCACCGCGCCAGGCGCGCTCGCGCGCCACCGTCGACGCGATCCTCGATGCCGCGGCTCGCGTTCTGGTGCAGCGCGGCTATGCCGCGACCACGACGAACGCGGTGGCCGAGGTGGCCGGCGTCAGTGTCGGCTCGCTGTATCAGTACTTCCCGAACAAGGATTCGCTGATCGCCGCGCTGCATGACCGGCACGGCCGGCAGATGAGCGCGCTGCTCGATGCCGCGCTGCTGCAGCACCGCGGCTCGTCGCTGCCGGAGGCGCTGGCCGGCGTGATCGAATCGGCGGTGAAGGCGCACCAGCTCGATACCGACCTGCACCGCGTGCTCGAGAAGCAGGTGCTCGGCCTGCACCAGTTCCCCGGCGCGGACGAATCCGTCGACGAGATCGAGCGGCGCCTGCGCGGGCTGCTGGAGGCGCACCGCGCCGACATCGTCGTCGAGGACCTGAAGCTCGCCACCTACATGCTGATGCACGCGGTGCATGCGCTGATCCACGCGGTGGTGCTGGAGCGGCCGAGCGGTGTCTCGGTGAAGGCGGCCACGCGCGAGACGGTGCGGATGGCGCTGGCCTACCTCACCGCCCGGCTGTGATCCGCCAGGGAACCGGATAGCCGGCGCGGTGACTCAGTCGGCATCTGGAACAACGCGGGGAGATCGAACATGAGGTTGTGCGAGCAATTCGGGCGTCTCTTCGGCAGATTGGCTGCGCGACCGACCGACGAAGAACGGAATCCGCAGCCGTTCAGGCTGACGATCGTGCGGCAGGTCCGTGGTGCACGTGAGTGCCTGGTCGCCAACATGCCGTCTCACCCGACGACGATCAAGGCCAGCCTTGCGGCGACGGGCACCTTGGTGACGCTGGCCGTCGTGCTGCTACGCAGGTCGAGCGATCTCGACAATGGCGATCCCAACGACGATGTGATGCCCTCTGCCGTGACGCGCCTCGACGGTGGCGCCGTGATGGTGTTGGTGATGGCGGCGTGTTGCGTCGCGGCGTGCCTGTTCGCCACGGCTTGGCATTGCGTGTCGCCCCCACCGCCGGACACGCATCCGGAAGACGCCTGAGAAGTCGTCTGCGTCAACGCGCCGGCGCGCCCCGCCCGTACAGCAGCAGCATCGCGACGATCACGCCGCCGTAGATCAGGTGGCGCCCCCACTCCTCGATCTGCATCACCGAGAGAATGGACTGCAGCAGCGTGATCAGGATGACGCCGGCCACCGTGCCGAGGTAGTGGCCGCGCCCGCCGAGGATCGAGGTGCCGCCGAGCACCACCGCGGCGATCGCCGGCAGCAGGTAGGGATCGCCCATCGCCTGCGCCGCCTTGCTCGCATAGCCGGCCAGCAGCACGCCGCCGAAGGCCGACAGCCCGCCGGCCACCGCGAAGGCCGTCATCACGACCGCCCGCGTGCGTGCGCCCGACAGGTAGGCGGCGCGCTCGCGGTTGCCGATCGCGTAGACGCAGCGGCCGAAGGTGGTGCGCGTCAGCACGAACACCGCCGCCGCGCCGACCACCGCCCACACCAGCAGCGCGTTCGGGATGCCGGCGAGGCTGTGGCCGGTCGCGATGAAGCGCATCGCCGGCGACGACGCATCCTGCGGCGAGTAGCCGCCGGTGTGCACCACCATCAGCCCCTGCGCCACCGCGTTCACGGCCAGCGTGACGATCATCGACGGGATGCGCAGGAACGCGACGCCGAAGCCGTTCAGCAGGCCGAGCACCACGCCGCAGGCGATGCCGAACGGGATCGCGAACGCGCTGCCCCACGGCCCCCAGCCGGTGGCCGCGGTGGCCATCATCGCGCCGACCGCCACCACCCAGGGCACCGACAGGTCGATCTGCCCGAGCAGGATCACCAGCATCGCGCCGGTCGCGATCACGCCGAGGAACGAGGCCACCTTCAGCTGCTGCAGCAGGTACTCGGGCGACAGGAAGCTGCTGCTGTACAGGCTGCCCAGCAGCAGCAGCGCGACGATGCAGCCGAAGGCCGACGTGATGGGGCCCCTGATCGGACCCCGGAAGTGCCTGGCCAGGTGCCTATCCATACAGATCGAGCCGGTTGCGAAGTTTCAGCAGCCTGAGCGCGCCCACGCAGATCGCCGCGAACAGCACCGCGCCCTGGAACAGCGGCTGCCACAGCGGCTCGAGATTGAACACGAACATCAGGTCGCCGATGGTGCGGAACATCAGTGCGCCGAACACCGCGCCGACCGCGCTGCCCGAGCCGCCGAACAGCGACACGCCGCCCAGCACCACCGCGGCGATCGAGTACAGCGTGTAGGTGCTGCCGTTGGCCGACGACGCTTCGCCCGACCAGGTGATGCAGGTGACGAACAGCCCGGCAACCGACGCGAGCAGCCCCGACAGCACGTAGGCGACGAACTTGGCACGCCGCACCGGCACGCCCGACATGTAGGCCGCCTGCTCCGACGAGCCGACCGCAGCCGCCGCGCGCCCGATCACCGAGCGGCGGTACGGCAGCCACACCACCAGCAGCAGCGCGAGCAGCAGCACGAGCGCCGCGGGAATGCCGCCCGGCAACTGCCCGGTCAGCGCGTCGGCCAGCGTGCCGTTCACGTCGCCGCCCGGCACGCGGCGCAGCGCGAGCGCGAGGCCGAAGAAGGCCGAGCCGGTCGCGATCGTCGCGACGATCGGCTGCARCCGCCCGACGATCACGATCAGCCCGTTCAGCGCACCGCAGGCGCAGCCGGCCAGCAGAACGGCTGCCACGCCGAGCGCCGTCTGCCCTGGCGTGCCGACGACGAGGTGCGAGGCCAGGCAGTTGGCGAGCACCAGCACCATGCCGACCGACAGGTCGATGCCGGAGGTCAGCACGACCAGCGTCTGCGCCATCGCGACGATCGCGAGCAGCACGCCCTTGTTCGCCGCGGTGGTGGCGACATTCGCGGTCAGGCCGGCCGGGTGGTTGGCGGCATAGACCGCGAACATCGCGACGAAGCCGATGAACGCGAGCAGCGTGCCCTGGTGCTCGCGCAGCCGGTGCGGCCAATCATTCATGACTGCCCCTCGTCCGATGGGTACATCGGGCGGTCCCCCGAGGGGACGCGGGCCGGCTTGGGGCGGCCCGGCGCTCGGCCCGCCCCCGTCATGCGGGCTCCACGTCCAGCGCCGCGCCGACCAGCGCATGCTCGGTGATCCCGGCACCGACGAGCTCGCGGCGGATCCGGCCCTCCACCATCACCAGCACGCGATCGCAGCAGCCGATCAGCTCGTCGTGGTCGGTCGAGTAGAAGAGGAGGGCCGCGCCGTCGTCGGCGAGCCGGCGCAGCAGCTGGTAGATCTCCTGCTTGGTGCCGACGTCGATGCCGCGTGTCGGGTCGTTCAGCAGGATGATGCGCGGCGCCCTCATCAGCCACTTGCCGATCACGAGCTTCTGCTGGTTGCCACCGGACAGCGCGCCGGCCGCCACGTCGAGGCCGTCGCAGCGCACCGCGAGCAGCGCCATCATCCGCTCCACCGCGGCGCGTTCGGCCTGGCGGTCGATCACGCCGCCGTGCGACAGCGCGCCGAGCGCCGCGAACGACAGGTTCTCGCGCACCGACATCGGCAACATCAGGCCTTCGGTCTTGCGGTCTTCGGGGATCAGCGCCATGCCGATGCGCGGCTGCTTCGCGGCATGCGGGCCGGTGAACGGGGTCGGGCGGCCGTCGATCAGCAATTCGCCGCGGCAGCCGCGCAGCACGCCGAACAGCGCGAGCAGCAGTTCGCGCTGGCCCTGGCCGTCGAGGCCGCCCAGGCCGACGATCTCGCCGGCGTGCAGGCGCAGGGAGACATCGGCGAGGCGGTGCGTCCAGTGCAGGCCGCGCAGCTCGAGGCGCGGCGGTGCCGGATCGGCTGCGGTCTCGGGTTCGCGCACCGGCTTGTCCGGGAACACGCCGCTGTAGCTGCGGCCGATCATCAGCTCGACGATCTCGGTGTCGGTCTTCGCGCCGGCCGCGAAGTGCGCGACGCTGCGGCCGTCGCAGAACACGGTGCATTCGTCGGCCAGCTCGGCGATCTCGTGCATGCGGTGCGAGATGTAGAGCAGCGCGAGCCCGTCGGCGCGCAGCTGCTTCAGCACCGCGTAGACCCGCCCGACATCGGCGGCGGTCAGCGCCGACGTGGCCTCGTCGAGGATCAGCAGCCGCGGCCGGCGCGCCAGCGCCTTCGCGATCTCGACCATCTGCCGGCGCGACAGCGAGAGGTCCTTCACCAGCGCGAGCGGGTGGATGTCGGCGGCACCAGCGCGCGCGAGCGCCGCTTCGGCCTGGCGGCGCTGCGTGCGGCGGTCGATCAGGCCGAAGCGGCCGAAATGACGCGGCGGCTGGCTGATGAAGAGGTTGTCGGCCACCGAGAGGTCGGGGATCAGCGACAGCTCCTGGAACACGCAGGTGATGCCGGCGGTGTTGGCCGCTGCGGGCGATGCGAACGTGACCGGCTGGCCGTCGAGCAGCATGCGGCCTTCGTCGGGCGCGACGACGCCGGCGATCAGCTTGATCAGCGTCGATTTGCCGGCCCCGTTCTCGCCGAGGATCGCGTGGATGCGGCCGGCCTCGACGCGCAGGTCGGCCGATTGCAGCGCGTGCACTCCCCCGTAACGCTTGCTGATCGCCTGAATCTCAAGAAGGCTCATTGGCAAAGGACCTGATCAAGCAACGCCCGCGGAACCGGCTTTGCCCGGCCGCAGGGTGGCGCCCCTTGGGGGCAGGAGCGCGCAGCGACTGGGGGGCGCTTACTTATTCGTTTCGGACTGGCCCATGATCTCCTGGGCCGTGAAATTGATGCCGCAGGTCGGGAACGCGTTGCCGACGAAGAAGTTGTCGGACTGCGTCGCGTAGAAGTTGGCGCCGTCCTTGAAGCCCGGTTCCTCCACCGTCGACAGCGGCAGCTTGATCGACTGCGGCAGCACCTTGCCCTCGAGCGCCGCGATCGCCACCTTGATCGCGACCGCCACCTGTGCCGGACCGGTGCCGCCCGAGGCGCACTTCAGCCCCTGCCCGGCGTACTTCGCGCAGAACTTGCGGAAGCCGTTCTCGKTCTCGCCGGCGAACGGCACCATCGGGTGCTTGGCGTCGAGCATCGCCTGCACGACGCCGGTGTCACCGCCCTGCGCGGTGATCGCGTCGAACTTCTTGTGCACCGCGATCGCATCGGCCGTGACCTTCTGCGACGTGGGGTCGTCCCACTTGCCGATCACCTCGATGGTCTCCCACTTCTTGCCGGAGGCCTTCAGCGCTTCCTGGATGCCGTCGTGCCGGTCGCGATCGACCGAGGTGCCCGACACGCCGCGCACCTCCAGCACCTTGCCGCCGTTGGGGGTGTTCTTGATCAGCCACTGGCCCCAGTAGGTGCCCAGGCCCTTCTGGTCGACGTTGACGTTGATCGCCTCCTCGGTGTCGAGGATGTTGTCGAACGCGACCAGCACCACGCCGGCATCGTTCGCGCGCTTGATCACCGGCTTGAAGGCGGCAGGGTTCTGCGCGTTGACGACGATCGCGTCGAAGCCCGAGTCGATGAAGTTGTTGATCGCGGCGATCTGCGCGGCCACGTCTTCGCCGGTCGAGACGACCTTGTACTCCTTCAGCTTCGCCGCCACCTCGGGCTGCGCCGCATAGGCCTTGGCCGTCTTGATCATCTGGATGCGCCAGGTGTTGGCGATGTAGCCGTTGGCGAGCGCGACGCGGTACGGGCCCTTCTTGGCCGGGTACTGGAACAGCTTGGTCGTGGTGCTCCACGGCGCGAAGCACTGCGGGTCGGAGTTCGCGGTGGTCACGACCTTGGGCGGCGCGGCGAGCGCGGTGGCGCTGAAGCCGAGTCCGAGGCCGAGCAGCAAGGCGTGCTGCAAAGAACGGGTGAGGATGAACGCCATGGCCGGGTCTCCTTCATGCAGGTCCCGAGTCGAGACCGGGAAGGCAATGTAGCCACTTCGCCGAGGCGCGAAAACTCAGGTGAAACCCGCTCGGGCGGGACAGGGCTTGTCCCGCGGGCTGCGACGTGCCGAAGACTCAGTGCAGCGCGCCGGTGTCGTTCTCGACCGTGAAGGCGCTGGTGTAGCCGTCACCGCTCACGGTGACGGTCAGCGCCGCCCCGGTGGAGGTGAGGGCCTGGCCGGAGTTGCCGGCGTTGAAGGTGATGGTGCGCGTGCCGGATCCGGCGATGCAGTTCGCGACGGCCGATGGGCAGGGCAGCGCGGCGAGGGTGCTGCCGCTGACGTAGGCGAAGCTCGCGCCGGTGGCGGTGATCGTCGCGATCACCGGGCGGCGCTGGGTCAGCGAGAGGCGCTGCGCGGTGTGCAACTGGCCTTGCAGCTGGTCGCTGAAGGCCCGCAGGCGCCACGAACTGGTGTCGACCAGGCGGGGGAGGGCGAAGACGGCCAGCGTGCCGGTGATGACGATCACCATGACCAGTTCGATCAGGGTGAAGCCCGCTTCGACAAGCCGGCCGCGCATGGTTCAGGTGCCGATGGCCGAGAAGTTGGCGTCTGTCAGCGCAGTGTTGTTCGAGTCCTTGAGAACGCATGTCACGGTCGCATCGGTCGTCACCGCTGCGGCCGTGATGGTGTAGTTGGTCGGCATGGCAACTTGCAGGAGGGTGGAGACCGTCGAGCAGTTCGCGACAGGAACAGCCGCCGTGTTGCCGGCCTTCTTGGCGGCGTAGTTGATGGCGGAGGCCGCACTCAGGCTGCCGGCCATGGCGTTGAGAGCCGCCTGTTGCGCGTCCTTCTTCATGTCGATGTACTTCGGCAGCGCCGTCACGGCCAGCACGCCCAGGATGACGATGACCATCGTGAGTTCGATGAGGGTGAAACCAGCTTGCTTCTTCATGGGGACTTCCTTTGAAAGGCGGTTGTTGCCAGCGACGCCGACCGGTGGAATCACCTCGAACGACTGGGTCTTGCGAACAGGCCCGATTGCCTGGGTTCGCTTGACTGGCAGGTGAATGCTGACCAGCAACTTTGGAGAGAGCATGCAGATCGGCGAGAGGCACTCGTCAGGATTGCAAACCATTGCAAACCAACGCAACGGGTGGGCTCAACGTGTGCCCGGCTTGTTCGTCGAACCGTCGAGCGTGATCACGCGGCGCTGGCCTTCGATCTCGTCGAGCGCCGCGCGGCTCTGCTCGGTGATGCGCAGCCAGTCCTCGGGGCCGCGGATGATGGTCGGCTTGATCAGCACCACCAGCTCCTTCTTGCGGCCGGCGTTCACCCGGTTGTTGAACAGCGTGCCGGTGATCGCATTGCTGCTCGCACCCGGCAGGCCCGAGCTCTGGCGCGACGACTCCACCTGCATCAGCCCGCCGATCGCGACGATCGCGCCGTCGGGGATGCGCACCACCGTGTCGGTCTCGTTGACGCTGCTGGAGGCCAGCGGCAACCGGTAGTTGCCGATGGTGCCGAGATCGATCTGCTTGGTCTTCTCGACCACCGAGGTCACCGACGGATGCACGTGCAGCGTGACCATGCCGGCCTCGTCGATCTGCGGGGTCACGTCGAGCGCGATGCCCGAGAAGAACGGCGTGAGCGTCAGCGTCGGCATCGTCGTCGTGCCGGTGCTGGTGGAGGTGCCGGTGGTGATGCTGCCGCCCGACACGTTGGTGACGAAGTAGTCGTCGGTGCCCACCTTCAGCACTGCCTTCTGGTTGTTCAGCGTCGCGACGCGCGGGCTCGACAGGATTTGCACGTCGCCGTGCGTCTCGAGGAAGCCGAGGATCGACTGGAAGCCGCCGCTCGCGAGCGCCAGGCCGCTCGCACCGCTGCCGGAGATCGGCAGGCCGACGACATCGGCCAGCGCCGCCGTGGTGCCGCTGGCGAGTGTCGGCAGGCCGTTGCCGTTGCCGACCAGCGCATTGCCGGCGCTGCCGCTGCTCTGGCCGATCGAGAAGCGGCTGCGCAGCACCGACCAGTCGATGCCGCTCTGGAAGCCGTCGCGCAGCTCGACCTCGATGATCTTCGCCTCGAGCATCACCTGGCGCTCGATCGACAGCCGCGTGCTGCGCAGGAAGGACTCGATCTGGCGCAATTCGTCGGGCATCGCACGCACGGCGATCGTGCCGGACTGCGGGCTCGCGATCACGTTGCGGCCGGCCGCCGTACCGACCATCGCGCGCAGCGCCTCGGTGGTCTCGGTCCAGAAGTCGCTCTTCGAGGTGGTCGACACCTGGCTGCCCTCGGTGTCGCTGCCGCGCGAACGGCTGCCGTTCGACGCGGTGCCGCCGCTGTTGCCGTTGCCGGTGCCGCTGCTGCCATCGCCGTTCGCCGGCGGGGCGCCCGAGCTGATGCGCATGTCGCTGCGCCCGCTGCGCTGCGTGTGCAGGTAGTTCACCATGAAGATGCGCGTCTGCAGCGTCGGTGGGAACACCGTGACGCGCCGGCCGTCGATCCTGTAGTCGTAGCCATAGACCTCGCGCAGCGATTCGAGCGCCTCGCGCATCGTCACGCCCTTCAGCGTCACCGAGATCGTGCCGCCCACATCGGGGTGCATCAGCATGCTGTAGCGCGAATCGGTGACCAGCGACAGGAAGACGTCGCGCACCTGGGCGCCATTGACGATCAGGTCGAAGCGGGCTTCGGGTGGCGGCAGCGGTGCCGCGGGTCGGGCCGGTGGTGCTGGCGGCACCGGTGTGTCGGGCGTCGAGACCGCGGTCGAAGGCGGGCGCTGCGCCAGTGCGGCCGCCAGCTCGGCCTGCAGGCTGGCGTTCGGGCTGGCGGTGCGCAGCGGTTGGTCGGCACAGCCGGAGAGTGCGATGGCGGTGGCGAAGCCGGACAGCAGGGTCGCCCAACGCGGGCCCGTGCGGCGCTGCCGCAGTACTGCAGGGGACGGGTTCATGGTGGGAGATCCTTTGCGGGCGGTCGATTCGGTGCCTGAGGCGGCGAGGAGGTGGGGATCGAGGTGGCGGTGGGGCGGCGGATGACGCCGGGATACAGCGGTGCGCGGCGCAGCCCTTGCGCGTCGCGCAGCCAGACGGCGTCGTCATCGATGCGCTCGATGCGGCTGCCGCCCAGCAGGTCGCCCACCGACAGCCGGCGGCCCCGGTGCACCACATGGCGGGTGGTGCCGACCACGGTGATGTGATGAGGCGACTCGTCCGCGGCGTCGCGGGGCGCGTCGGCGCTCGCGGCCGGCACGGCCGCGGCCGGCGGCTGCATCGGGTCGCGCAGGGGGGCGGCGGTCGCGCCGAGGCAGCAGCAGGCGAGCCAGCAACCGAACCCGCGCAGCGTCCAGTGGCGTGTGTTCATCACGTGCCCTCCACGAGGTACAGGCGCAGCGTGAGCGTCGATGCCGCGGACGGGCTGGCGGTCAGCTTCAGCGCATCCCAGCGCAGGCCGGGCAGCGCGCTCTCCAGCGCGGACAGGTACTCGACCAGGTCGGCATAGCTGCCGCTCACGGCGAGATCGACGCCCTGCCAGCGCAGGGCGGTCTTCGCGACGGCAGAAGAAGCCGCCGAGGACGGCGGCTCGGTGGCCGTTGCCAACTTGCGAAGCGTGAGGCGCTCGTGGCGCGCCAGCGTGCGCTCCAGCAGTTGCGCCAGGGCCGTGCGCTCGCTGGCCGTGGTGCCCAGGCGCTCGATGTCGGCGTCGACGGCCTGCTGCCGGGCCTGCAATCGCGCAATGTCGTGGCGCRGCCGCATCACCGGAGAATCGGCGTCGGGCGTGCGCGTGGCCTGCGCCAGCCGGGTGCGCAGCGTGACGAGCTCGGCGTTGTCCTGCTTCAGCCGGGCCGCCAGCAGCTTCTGTTCGGCGATGGCCGGCGACAGCACGAGCGAATCGGCAGCCGCGGCCATCAGCAGCGCGATCGACGCGAACAGCATGCAGCGCTCGCGCAGCCCGAGGCCGTCGATGCGGCGCGCCAGGCGCTTTCCATGAGGGCGAAGCTTCATGGCCGCCCTCCTGCCTGCGTCAGCGTGAAGCGCCAGTCGTCGCCGGCCTGGTCGACCTTCAGCGCCGTCAGCGACTGGCCGGCCAGCAGCGGCTCGTCGGCCAGCGCGGCGATCCACGGCTTCAGCGCCGACGGGTCGAGCGTGCGGCCGGACAGCGACAGCGATTCGCCGTGGATCGCGATCTCGTCGAGCCAGGCGGAGGCGGGCACCGTGCGGGCGATCAGGCGCAGGCGTGCCGAATGGCTGCGGCCATCGACGATGCGACCGCGCATCAGCTCGGCCAGCGTCTGCTCGCGCTCGGCCAGCCGCCGCTGCAGCGACTGCAGGTCCTGCCCGAGGCTCGTGGTGCTGGCGGCTGCGCCCGGGTTGGCCGCGATGGCGCGCTGCAGCGTCTGCCGCTCGGCGGCGTGCTGCTGCGAGGTGGACTGCAGCTCGCGGCCAAGCGCCGTGTTCTGGACCACGGTCCATGCGCAGAGGGCGGCGATGCCGAGGCTGAGCAGGGCCAGCGCCTGGACCAGCGTGCGGGCCGAGAAGTGCCGAGGCTGCGTCAGCAGGATCGGGCTGAAGAGGTTGATCTGTTGCGGCATGGCTCGGCCTCAGCGGTTGCGGTGGCCGTCGCGCAGCAGCGCGCCGAGCAGCGGCAGGACGGTGCGCGCGAGCGTGGTGTCGCCGCGGCAGGCCGCCATCACGCCGTCGAACGCCGGGCGCGGGTCGAGCGTCGCGACGGGCTGGCCGAGCTGGCGTGCGAGCACCGCCGCGAGCGCGGCGGTGGACTCGCCGGCGTCGACGGTCACACCGTGCAGCGGCAGCCCGGGCCAGGAGCGCTCCCACAGGTCGAGCGAGCGCTGCACCTCGATGACGATGCGCGGGGTCTCAGCGCTGTCGTCCTCGACGGCCAGGTCGACGCCGTAGTCGACGATGTCGGGCATCTCGCCGGCCTCGAGCAGCGGGATCGGCTGCGAGAGGCTTTGCGACACGGCCGGCGCGGTGGTATCGAGCGCGCCCTCCCAGGCGAAGCGGCGGGTGTAGAACAGCTCGCCTTGGGCGCAGATCGTCAGCAGGCAGTGCTCGCCGTGGCGCATCAGCAGCGCGCCGGCCCGGTCGCCTTGCGTGCCGGCCTGTGCGAGGGCGCATTGCAGGTTGCGCTGCGCTGTCTCGCGGATGTCGATGGTGGCGAGCTGCAGGCCGGCCGCTTCGCACAGCGACGCGACGCCCTGGATCACGCGGTTCGGTGTCGCGGCGACGAAGGCCTGCTTCGGCCCGTGCGCGCGGCCGTCTCCGACGTGCATCACGTCGATCGTCAGGTCGTCGACATGGCAGTCGACCAGGTCCTTGATGCGCCAGCGGGCGGCGGCCTTCAATTCCTCGGGGGCGACCGCCGGGGTGTCGATCTGCAGCAACTGGCACTGCGGCACCTGCAGCAGCGCGACGACCGACTGCGTGGGCAGGCCGAGCGCGCGCAGCCGGCCGGCCAGTTCCTGCGGGCGAGCGGTGTCGACGGGCAGCGTGCCGCAGCGGCGCAGCAGCGGGCGGCTGCCGCCGGCGATGGCCGCCACCTGGGCGTAGACCAGCGTGCTGCCGTCGAGCGAGATGGCCAGCGAATCGGAGGGGATGGGGCGTGTCCACGGCCAGCGCAGGGTCATGTCAGTAGTTCTCGCGTTGGAAGAGGAATTTGTCGGCGCCGCGGTAGAGCCCGTAGGAGATGCGCGCCGATGGATCGCGGTCGTAGCTGCTGCCGCACCAGGCGCCGCGCAGGTAGGTGAGGCCGGCGCCGGCGGTGGCGGCATCGCCGCTGCCGGGCGTCCAGGGTTGCAGGCAGGAGGTGTCGGTGGCGCTGCTGCCGAGGCTCACGGCGATGTCGAAGGTGCCGCGGTGGCCGCTGACGCTCTGCTCGAGCATGATGAGGCCGCTGCCGGAAGAGAGCGTGAGCGTCGGATTGCCGGCCAGCACGTTGGTATCGCTGGCCGCCATCGTCAGGCGGTAGTTGCCGAAGTTCAGCGCGCTCGCAGGGATCGTCGTGCAGCTGTCCAGCGTGTTGGTGGCGAAGGCACTGCCGTTCCAGTGCTGCGCCGTCATGGGAACGAACGCGCGACGGTTGCGAGACATGATGACGTTCTGCAGGCGCAGACGGCCGAAGCGCAGCGGCACGCTGACGAGCGCCGTGTGGTCGTTGCCGCTGACGCTGCTGTCGGCATCGAGATCGAACGAGCCCATCGCCGTGTAGTCGCTGTCGACCGGGGCGATCCCGAAGGTGGCATCGAAGGGACCGTCCGGTGAGCTGGCGCGCTCGGCCGTGGCGCTGACGGTGACCGCGGCAGTACCGGTGGCGTTTCCCCAGGTCCCCGAGATGGAACCGAGTGAAAGTCGCGGCGAGTTGGAAGTGGCCGAGAACACCGTGCTGCCGCTGGTGCCGGCCAACTGGAGTGTGCCGGCGTTGCCAAGATCGAGCTTGGCGTAGCTGCCGGTGTAGTTCTTCGTCGTATTGCCCAGTGCGTCTTGTGCCGTGAGCGTGAAGTTGATGGCGAAGGTTTCGCCCAGGTAGTTGAAGGTGGAAGCGGGCGAGCAAGCGCTCTGCGGGCGCAGCGTGACGCTTGCGTTGCTGGCGGCGAACCTGGCAGGCGCGAAGCGCCCGATGGTCGATGTCGACGTGGCTGAGGCGGCGGACGTGAACAGCGAGCCGTTCAGTGTCAGGCCGCTGCCGAGGTAATCGGTGACGAGCGATTGGCTGTCGAGCTGGAAGGTTCCCACTTCCGAGTAGCTGAGGGTGCTCGGCGTGGCCTTGCCGCCGGAAAAGCCGGAGATGCTGCTGCCATTGCTCAGCGTGCCCAGCACGCCGGTGGATGGCACCTGGCTGCCGGCGAGGGGCCGGAGCGTCACGGCACTGTTGAAGGAGGGCGCCAGGCCGCCAGCCGTCACGTTCGTCAGGGTCGCCGTGCCGTCCGGCAGGCCGTCGTCGTTGCCATCGGTTCCATTGCCGGCCATCGAGGATGCCCAGCGGTAGGCGGCGACATCGGCCTTGAAGCTGTAGCCGGCGCGACAGAATGGAGGGCCGCCCCATTCGGGACGGTTCGAGAATTCGACAGGCTGGTTCAGGTAGCCGTGTGTGCACCACAAATTGCTGACAACCAGCGCGAAGGGCCGTACCGTCAGCGCATTGCCCGTGCCGCTGATGGTCGCGCTCGTGTAGCTCTGCGAATCGTCCTGCAGGCTGAAGCTGTAGCGACCGATGTCCGTCGTGCCGACATTGAAGCTCGCGACGCCGTTGGTGAAGTTCAGCGTGATGTTGCTGGTGGCCGGCTGCGCCGCGGGGATGGTCAGCGCGGGCGAGACCACGGTGGGCGCCGTCCAGCTGCCGTTCGAATCGGTACGCCACATCTTGAGTGAGTGGCTGCCGGTGTAGTCGGTGGCGATGCCACAGTTTGCGGAACTTGAATCGCCGCGCGTCACGGTGAGCGTGTAGTCGTGAGGGCGACCGGCGACGGCCACATCGCTGCCGGCGATCTTGCCGGCAGCGTCTTCCGTGAAGACGAATGCGTTGCTGCCGCTGACCGAGATGGTGGACGAAGTGCTGCTCGAACCGGAAACGGAAGGATCGGCGGCGGTGATCGAGAAACTCTGCGCCCGGATCTGAGCCAGGTTGAGCCGGACGGATCCGCCGTCCGCGGAATTGAAGGTGTACGCGGCGGCCCCGTCGTCGGCGGTGCCGTTGGTGAACGTTCCGTTGGGCGCTGGGGACCCGGCGCTCCAGTCGCCACGGCCGGTGGAGGTGCTCAGCGAGACCGCGCCGGTGTAGCTGGTCTTCGCGCTGCCGTCGGTGTTCAGCGCCGTGAGCGTGACCATCGTGGATCCGCAGGTGCCGCTGCTGCTGGTGCCGATGGTGAAGCTGACGCCGGGGTTGCCGGTGCAGTGGAAAAGCTGGCTGGAGGGAACGCTGACGTACGAACTGCTGCCAGGCTTCTTCCACACCAGTTGGATGATGTTGCCCGTTGCCCTGTTGAAGTATTCCAGGGTGATCGGAATGTAGGTCCCCGCCGTCAGCGTGACGGAGCTGCCCGTAGCCAGGCTCGTGCCGGTGGTGGTGGTGAACCAGTTGCCTGCGTGGTAGGCACCATTGATCCACACGCGGGCGTTGTCTCTCGACAAGAAGCCGAGGACGTACGAGCCCGTGGTCGGCACGAGGATCGCCCCGGTCCAGCGCACACTGTAGTTGGTGGCAGGGATGCCGCTGACCGGGGCGGCGGCTCCCCAAACGAAATCGGCCGACGCATCGGTGCGGGACACGGTGTTCCCCGTGAAGAATGCGCCGGCGGTGGCGTTCTGGTCGTAGTAGGTGCCGGTCAGGCCGCTGGTGTAGGTTGCGGTGTAGGCAACGGTGGCCGATGTGTTGGCGGCGATCGTGTTGGCAGGGCCGACCGCCAGGTCGGCGATGTTGTTCACGGTCAGCGTCTGCGAGGCCGAGAGCGCCGGTGAAATGGTCAGCAACACGGACTTGCCGTCGGCCTGCAGGGTGGCGGTGCTGACGGTGTGCCCCCCAGTGAGTGCGTAGTTCGCGATCGTCTGGGCGTTGCCGCTGTCGACCTGTTCCGAGAATGTCACCAGCACCTGGTTGGCCGAACCGCACGGCATCCGGGCCGATACGAGCGTCGGCGCGACGCTGTCGCTGACCCGGGTCGTCAACCCCAAGGTGCCATTGCTGGCGGGAATCACGGTTGCCGTCGAGCCGACGGGAGACGGGCCGGCCCACAGCAGGCGCGCCGTCGCGGCGCCGGTCGATTCATAGAATTCATACGTGAACGCATGGCGGCTGCCGGCGGTCAGCTGGTTCGGGCATGACGCGGAGATCGAGACGGCCGAGCTGCGGTTGGTCCAGTTCTCGATGAGCTTCTCGGTCGAGTCGAAGCTGCCGTCGAGGTTGCAGTCCAGGTAGAGCCTCACGCCGTCTGCCGCCTGCACGGTGAAGGTGTAGCTGCCGGTGGCCGGAACCAGCACGTAGCCTGTGTAGCGAATCAGGTAGTAGGTGCTGCTGACACCATCGGCCGGCGCGGACGTGATGCCGTTGAGGTTGATCGTCGGCTCGATGCGGTCGAGCGCGACGGACGGGCTGCTGAAGGTGTAGTCCGGGTTCGACGGATCGGTGTTGAAGTATTGGGCCCGCACGCCGGCCACCTCACCCGCCAGCGCGTTCATCGCGGTCCAGCATGACGCAACCGCAGCGAGCAGGGTCACCAGGCGCTTCAGCTTGCTCATCGCACGATCGTCCAGGTCAGTTGCCGCTCGACATAGGTCGGGACGGTGGTGGAGGAGGCCGGGCAGGCGCCGTTGTCCGGTGCGTTGCACGCATTCGCGACGACGGTCCAAAAGGTCAGCGTCGTCGCACCGTCGCTCGCGGTTGCCGGGTAGGCGGCCGGCGTGCGCGTGCAGGTCAGCGTGACCGTGAAGCCGCTCAGCGTGCCGCCCGGCACGATGCTGTTCGTCGCCATGCAGTCGCCGTTCGCGGTGCCGGCATGGGCCTGCCAGTACGCCCACCATTCCAGGCCGGCGCGTGCCGCCTGGTAGGCCCGCGCGGCCTGCAGGTCGGATGCCGCCGCGAGGTGCTGGCGCTGGCTGATGTCGGCCAGCGCCGCCCCGAGCGCGGCCAGCACGACCAGGATGAACACGACCGACACCATCGTGAAGCCACGGTGCCCGAGGCGCCGGCCCGGTCGCCGTTCAAGGCAGGTTGTCGACGTGGACTTCATGGTGCAGGGTGATGCTTTCGGTGCCCGAGGGCGTGCTGGTGGCCAGGCTCAGCTGCAGGCTGACCAGGCCGGCCCGCATCGCGAACACGGCGGCGTCGTAGGTGAAGCTGCAGGCGGTGACGCCGGTCGCGAGCACGCTGGAGGTGCCGCTGCTCGGTGGATCCGGCTGCGTGGCCTGGAAGCCGTAGCCGCTGTAGCGCGTCAGCGTGCCGGCGGCGATGTCGCAGCGGTAGGTCACCGGCGGGTCGACTGCGAAGACGCGGTAAGGCGCCGAGAAGTCACCGATCGGAAGGCCGGCCAGCGAACTCATCGTGATCGTCGTCGCGCTGCCGGCGGCGTTGGTGGCGGTGCGGCGGTTCGAGTTCGACTGTTCGGTGGCGCTGCTGTTGGCGGCATACGCATCCGAGCCGGTGATGCCGGGTCCGAGGTTGTAGAACACCAGCTGCTGTGCGCTGCCGACCGTCAGTGCCGGTCCGACGATGTCGAACGAGGTGTCGACGGTGCCGAACTGGAGGGGGTCCGTGCCTTCCGTCTTGTAGCGGGCAACGCTCGTGACCGGGATCAATTCCAGCGACAGGCCCGACGACGAGACCCGCGGGCTGTTCGGCAAGGCCAGGCGCAGCTCGCGCGCCATGCGCCGCAACGCGTTGTCGGCCACATCGACCAGCTGGGCGCGGGCCTGCGTGGCCAGGTAGAGCTGCACCGGCTGCACGATGAAGCGCGTGACGATCGCGGCGAGGATGCCGGTGATCGCGATGACGATCACCGCCTCGACGAGCGTGAAGCCGCGTGGCTGGCACGAGGCCGCCGGCGCATCAGATGGCAGGCGATGGCGCATGGGCGGTCCGGTAGCCGTCGAGGGTCAGCGTGTTGCCGTCCGGGCTGGTGACGGTGWCGGTGATGCGCAGGACGGCACCGCTCGCTGCCGTCAGCTGGTAGTAGCTGTTGCCGAGGTCGGCCGCCGTCACGGCCACTGAGGCGCGGTAGCCCGACAGGGCCGTGATCGGCGTGTTCGTGATGTCGACGATGCCGTTCGCGGCATAGCCGTGGTAGTCGTTGACGTTGTCGAACTGCGGCGTGGCGGCGCGTGTCTCGTTCGACTCCGGGCCCATCGCCTCTGGCAGGCTGGCGCAGCCGGCCGCGCTGGTGACGGTCAGCGCCGCATTGGGATCATCGGGATCGCACCAGGTGAACGACATCTGCTCGATCTCGTCGAGCAGGGCCTCCGCGACCGCCAGCGCCTGCCGCCGCTGCAGCGGATCGGCGCTGTGCGCACCCGCCTGGATGAACACCCGCAGCACGCCTGCCAGCGCCGCGCTCAGCACGACCATGAACACGACGAGCTCGATCAGCGACAGGCCGCGCTGGATCGGGCGAGGATGAACATGACCGGATGGCAGGCTTGACATGCCGGACTTATCGGGGGTCGACGCCGTTGCTGGAGAGGACATATCAACCTCCCCTGCCCATCGCTGCCTGGCCGAGGCTCCACAGCGGCAGGAACACGCCGAGTGCCAGCACCAGCACCAGGCCGGCGATCACCAGCAGCAGCAGCGGCTCGATCGCGCTGGCGAGGCCCTTGATGCCGTAGGCGGTTTCGCGCTCGTACATGGCGGCGATCTCGAGCAGCAGCGCGTCGAGTTCGCCGGTCTCCTCGCCGACCGCGATCATCTGCAGCACCACCGGCGTGAAGATGCCGCTGGCCGCGGCGCAGCGCGACAGGCTGCCGCCGCGCTCGACGCCGTCGCGCATCTGTTCGATGCGGCTCGCGATCCACGCGTTGTCCACCGTCTGCGCGACCACCGTCATCGCCTGGCTGAGGGGAATGCCGCTGCGCGACGCCAGCGCGAAGCTGCGGGCGAAACGCGCCAGCGTGGCCTTCTGCACGATCGGCCCGGCGATCGGCAGGCGCAGCTTCAGCCGGTCCCAGCGGTAGCGGCCGTCCGGCGTGGCGAGCCAGGCGCGCAGCGCGAGGACGCCGGCCGTGCCGGCCGCCAGCAGCAGCGGCCACCACGCGAGCGTGAAGGCCGAGAAGCCGAGCAGCAGGCGCGTCATCAGCGGCAGCTGCGTCTTGAAGCCTGCGAACACCGAGGCGAAGGTCGGCAGCACGAACAGGTTGATGACCACCAGCGCGATGCCCATCGCCACCACCACCATCGCCGGGTAGCGCAGCGCCTGGCGGATGCGCGAGCGGATGTCCATCTCGAACTCGATGTGCTCGGCCAGCCGCAGGAACACCTCGGGCAGCCGGCCCGTCATCTCGCCGACCCGCGTCATCGCGATGAAGAAGGGCGTGAACACCTGCGGGTGCCGCGCCAGTGCGGCCGACAGCTCGCGGCCCTGGTCGAGGCAGGCGCGCACGTCGGCCAGCACCTGCGAGAGCGCCGGCTTCACGGCCGAGGCCTGCAGCCCCGCCAGCGCGCGCAGCAGCGGCATCCCGGCCCGCAGCAGCGTGTAGAGCTGCCTGGCCAGCACCAGCATGTCTTCGAGCGTGACGGAGCCTGCGCGCAGGGCCTGCCACCACGCGGGGGGCGCCGCCACCGCGCCGGCATCGTCCACGGTGATGTGCACCGGTGTGACGCCGCCGGCCAGCAGCTGGTCCGCCACCGCCGATTCGGTGGGCGCGTTCAAGCTGCCGGCGATCAGTTCGCCGCGCGCGTTGCGGCCTTTCCAGTGGAACCTATCCATGGCCGGCGTCCTGGTCGAATTCGCTGGTCAGGCGCATCGCCTCGGCGATCGAGGTCTGCCCGGCGCGCACCAGGTCGCAGGCGCGGTGCGCCAGCGTGCGGCCGCGCATGCGCTCGCGTGCCGCCGCGAGGAAGGCGGCCGGATCGCCGTGCGTGGCCGCATGGGCCAGCCCGGCGTCCATCTCCAGCATCTCGTAGACCCCCAGCCGTCCGGCGTAGCCGGTGCCGTTGCAGAGCTGGCAGCCACGGCCGCGCTGCGTGGGGGTGGCATCGCTGCCGGTCATCACGTCGAGCCAGGCGCCTTCCTGGGCGGTGGGCAGGTGCGGGCGCGAGCATTGCGTGCAGTTGCGGCGCACCAGCCGCTGCGCGATGACCGCCTGCAGCGCGGTCGCCACCATGAAGGCCGGCACGCCCATGTCGAGCAGGCGGAACGGCGTGCTGGCCGCGTCGCGCGTGTGCAGCGTCGACAACACCAGGTGGCCGGTGATGGCGGCGCGCAGGCCGATCTCGGCGGTCTCGGGATCGCGCATCTCGCCGACCAGGATCACGTCGGGATCCTGGCGCAGCATCGCGCGCAGCACGCGCGCGAAGCTCAGTTCGATCTTCTCGTTCACCTGGACCTGGGTCAGGCCGGGCAGGCGGTACTCCACCGGATCCTCGACGGTGATGACCTTGTTGCGTACCGCGTCGATCTCCGACAGTGCCGCGTACAGCGTGGTCGTCTTGCCGGAGCCGGTCGGGCCCGTGACGAGCACCGTGCCGGTGCTGCGGCCGAGCAGATCGCGAAAGCGCGCCAGCATGTCGCCGGGCATGCCGATGTCGTCGAGCCGCCGCACCTGGCTGCCCTGCCCGAGCAGGCGCATCACCAGCGATTCGCCGTACTGGCACGGCAGCGTCGACAGCCGCACGTCGAGCGTGCGATCGCGCAGGCGCAACGTGAAGCGCCCGTCCTGGGGCAGGCGCTTCTCGGAGATGTCGAGGTTGGCCATCAGCTTCAGGCGCTGCGCCAGCGCGGCGGCGATCCGCTTGTCGGCCTGCGTCTGCGTCTGCAGCACGCCGTCGATGCGGCTGCGGATCAGCAGCTCGTGCTCCTGCGGCTCGATGTGCACGTCGGAGGCGCCGATCTGCATCGCGTCCTCGAACACCGATTCGAGCAGCCGCACCACCGGCGCGCCTTCCTGGCCGACCGCGGCCTGCAGCGTGCCGAAATCGACCGCGTCGCCGATGTCCTTCTCGAGGGCCTTCGCGAGCCCGGTGATCTCTTCGGTGCGGCGGTAGTGGCGGTCGAATGCCGGCGTCAGCTGGCTCTCGGGCGCGACGGCCGACTGGATGCTGCGCTTCAGCAGGCGCGAGATGTCGTCGTGGGCGACCAGGTCCAGCGGGTCGGCGAAGGCCACCAGCAGGTGTTCGCCGCGGTCCTCGAGGACGATCGCGCGGTGGCGCCGCGCCGCCGCCTCGCCGAGCAGCCGCACCACCTCGCCCTTCAGCGGGAAGATGTTCAGGTTGACCACCGGCACGCGCAACTGGCGCGCCAGCGCATGGGCCAGCGCCTCTTCGGTCAGCGCGCCGCGCTCGATCAGCACACGGCCGAGCTTGCGGCCGCTCGCGCGTTGCAGCTCCAGCGCCTGCGCCAGCTGCTCTTCGGAGATCAGGCGCTGCGCGAGCAGCACGTCGCCCAGGCGCAGCTTCTCGCGGCGTGCCGCTGCCGTGGGGGCGTTCATGGCCACGCGCCCCCGCGGCGCGCCGGTGGGCGTGTCCCCGCGGGGACGGTCAGGTGTTGCTGGTCGCCCGCACCTCGGCCAGGCTGGTCACGCCCTGCAGCACCTTCTCGATGCCGTCCTGGCGCAGCGTGCGCATCCCCTCGAGCAGCGCGCACTGCAGCAGCTGTTCGGCACGCGCGCTGGTCTGGATCAGCCGGCGCAGTTCGCGGGACACGATCATCAGCTCGTGCAGGCCCGCACGCCCCTTCTGGCCGGTACCGCCGCACTTGTCGCAGCCGGGGCTGTGGTAGTGCATCAAGTGGCCGTTCTGGCCGAAGCGCTCTGTCCATTCTGCTCGGATCACGTCTGGTTGGAACCCAGGGTGATCTTGCGGACAGATATGCAAGTAATCGTGCAGAAGCTCGTCGATTTCGTCGGGAGATGCCAACCGTGCCACACGGCAGTGGGGGCACAAACGTCTCACCAACCTTTGTGCCAGTACACCCAGCAGGGAGTCCGCGAAGTTGAACGGATCGAGGCCCATGTCGATCAGCCGCGTGACGGTTTCAGGCGCGCTGTTGGTGTGCAGCGTGGACAGCACCAGGTGGCCGGTCAGCGAGGCTTCGACGCCCATCTGCGCGGTTTCACCATCGCGCATCTCGCCGACCATGATCACGTCGGGGTCGGCGCGCAGGAAGGCGCGCAGCGCCTTCGCGAAGGTCCAGTCGATCTTCGGGTTGACCTGCACCTGGCGCAGCCCGGGCTGGGTGATTTCCACCGGGTCCTCGGCAGTCCAGATCTTGCGCTCGGGCACGTTGATGTGGCTGAGCGCGGAGTGCAGCGTGGTCGTCTTGCCGGAACCGGTCGGGCCGACGCACAGCACCAGGCCGTAGGGGCGCTCCATCGCCTCCTTCAGGTGCTTCAGGTTCCACGGGCTGAGGCCCAGGTTGTCCAGCGGGATCGGCTTGGCCGACGCGAGGATCCGCATCACCACGTCCTCGAGCCCGCTGTTGGTCGGGATGGTGGCCACGCGCAGCTCGATCTTGTGCTGGGCCGAGAACTTCGAGAAATTGATCTTGCCGTCCTGCGGCTTGCGGCGCTCGGAGATGTCGAGGTCGCACATGATCTTGATGCGCGCGATCAGCGCGTTGCGGTAGTTCGGCGGCAGTTCCAGGTGGGTGCGCAGCGTGCCGTCCTTGCGGAAGCGGATCTTGATCTTGTCGCGGCCCGGGTAGCTCTCGATGTGGATGTCGGAGACGCCTTCCTTGTGCGCCTCGATGATCATGTTGTTGATCAATCGCACCAGCGAGTTGTCCGATTGCTCGATCTGCCGCTCGTCTTCGAAGGAGGGCAGGTCGAAGGAGTCCTTCTCCAGCGTCTCCATCAGCTTGCCGGTGTCGGCGGCGACGAACTCGATCGGCTTGTCGGGCGAGTCGCCGTTGGCCGCCTGGTGGTTGGCGGCGCCGATCTTCTCGTAGGCCTCGAAGATGGTATCGGCCACCGAGCGGCCCAGCGCCAGCACCGGCACGATCTTCATCTGCGCGATGAACTCGACCTCGTCGACCGCGTTGCGCCGGCGTGCCGGGTCGTCGATCGCGATCACCAGCCGGCCTTCGCGGATCAGCAGCGGCAACACCAGCATCCGCGCCGCGGCCGCATACGGCAGCTTGCGCAGCGCCTCGGCCTCGACCGGGAAGGCGTTGACGTTGACGACCGGGTAGCCCATCTTGCGCGCGAGCGCCGTCTGCAGGTCCTCGCGCGAGACGGTGCCCATGCGCACCAGCAGCTCGCCCAGCGGCACGCTGCGGTCGTTCTTCTGCTGCGACAGCGCGTCCTGCAACTGTTCTTCGCTGACCAGGCCGAGCGAGGTCAGCGCCTCGCCGATGCGCACCATCGGCATCTTGGCCTGCTGCTCGATCGCGCTGAGCAACTGGATGGGCGTGACGATCTGGCGCGAGACCAGGATGTCGCCGAGCTTCTGGTTGCGCAGTTGCTGCTGCATGTCGGCGGCCTGGGCCACCTGCTGCGGGGTCACCATCTTCTGCGCCACCAACAGGTCGCCGATGCGCTCGCCGATCTCGAAGCTCTCGTAGGCGTCGCGCGGCACGAACAGGCGCTGCACGCTGCCCTGCGCATCGATCGGCGGGAACAGGAACAGGCCGTGCGGCGTGTCCACATGGCCGATGGTGTCGCCTTCGAGCAGCGCGCCGGATTTCAGCGTCACCTTGTAGCGGCTGGACGGCCGGTGCTCCAGCATGCCGGCGTGCGGGTCGCGGCTGGCATCGCTGGCGGGCTTGAGCGGCTCGACGACGCGCAGGCAGCGGAATTGCGTGAAGCGCAGCGCCATCGTCGTGCGCGCCGGCGGCACCTGCACATGGGCGACGGTGGACTCCGGCACGAAGAAGATCAGCCGGCCGTTCATCTCGCGGTCGTTCAGCCCGACGATCTGGCAGGCCTGCGGCTGGTTCTGTTCCAGCGCATCGGGGTAGGCGGCGAACGGCGGCGTCGGCCAGCGGAAGCCTTCATGGCGGGCCTTCTCGGCCGGCGCGGGAGCGGGCGCCGGGGCGGGCGGTTCCGAGAGGGGCGGCAGGTCGAGCGCCCAGTTCGGCGGAGTCGTCAGATTGGACACGGGTCCATCCTTTGGAGGACGGGCGCGTGCGGACAGGCCGGCGCGCCAGGGCGCGGAACAGTTTTCCGCCCTGGCATCGTAGAAGTACCACCCCCAGTACGAAGCGATGAATTGACGGCCTTTGGGCCGCCATATCCGCTTGCGGAGCAGGTACTAGCTTTTCATCTGTTCCGGGAGGAACGTGATGATCTGCGGAAACAGGTAGAGCAGCACCACCATCAGAACCATCAGCAGGAAGAACGGGAAGGCGGTCTTCGCGATGTAGCCGATCTCGCGTCGCGTCATGCCCTGCAGCACGAACAGGTTGAAGCCCACCGGCGGTGTCACCTGGGCCATCTCGACGACGATCACGATGAAGATGCCGAACCACAGCGGATCGATGCCGGCCTTCTGCACGGTCGGCATGATCACACCCATCGTCAGCACCACCATCGAGATGCCGTCGAGGAAGCAGCCGAGGATCACGTAGAACGCGGTCAGCATCAGGATCAGCCCGAACTGGCTGAGCCCCAGCGTCGCGATCCACTCGGCCAGGTGGCGCGGCAGGCCGATGTAGCCCATCGCGAGCGTCAGGAAGGCAGCGCCGGCCAGGATCAGCGCGATCATGCAGTACAGGCGTGTGCCGCCCATCAGCGACTGTTTGAACGTGCTCCAGGTCAGCGAGCCCTGCAGTGCCGACAGGATCAGCGAGCCCAGCACGCCCAGGCCGGCGGCTTCGGTGGCGGTGGCGATGCCGGCGTAGATCGAGCCCAGCACCGCGGCGATCAGCAGCACCACCGGGATCAGGCTGCGCGATGCGTCGAGCTTCTCGCGCAGGCTCATCGGCGCGTCGGCCGGCGGGATCTGCTCGGGGTGGCGCAGCGACCACAGCGCGATGTAGCCCGAGAAGATCAGCGCGAGCAACGCACCGGGCAGCACGCCGGCGATGAACAGCTGCGAGATCGAGACATCGGCCGTCACGCCGTAGACGATCATGATGATCGACGGCGGGATCAGCAGGCCGAGCGTGCCGGCCCCGGCCAGCGAGCCGATCGCCATCGCATCGGGGTAGCCGCGGCGCGCGAGCTCGGGCAGGCTCATCTTGCCGATGGTGGCGCAGGTGGCCGCGCTCGAGCCCGACACCGCGGCGAAAATCGCGCAGCCCACGACGTTGGTATGCAGCAGGCGGCCGGGCAGGCGTTGCATCCACGGCGCGAGGCCCTTGAACATGTCCTGGCTGAGCCGGGTGCGGAACAGGATCTCGCCCATCCAGATGAACAGCGGCAGCGCGGTCAGCGTCCAGCTCGAGGCCGAGCCCCAGATCGTCACCGCCATCGCGTCGCCCGCAGGGCGCGAGCTGAACAGCTGCATGCCGATCCATGCGACGCCCGACAGCGTCAGGCCGATCCACACGCCGCTGCCGAGGATCAGGAACAGCGACGCGATCAGCAGCGTCGTCACCAGCAGGTCATTCATTGCGGCTTGCCTCTTCGGACACCGGCACCACGCGCCGGCCGAGGATCTCCAGCACCAGCTCGTCGACGAACGCGACCGCGAGCACCACGCTGCCGGCGGCCATGCTCAGCTGCGGGATCCACAGCGGGGTTGCGTCGTTGCCGGTCGAGATGTCGTGGAACACGTACGACTGCCAGGCGAGCTTGCAGGCATAGAACGCGGCCAGCGCCGCCAGGGCGCTCGCGGCGCCCAGGGCCCAGATCTCCAGGCGCCGGCGGGCCACGCCGTGCAGCGCGTTGAGCAGCAGCGTGACGCGGATGTGCTCGCCCTGCTTGAGCGTGTGGGCGAGCGCAAGGAAGCCGGTGGCGGCCATCAGGTAGCCGGCGTAGCTGTCGACGCCGGGCACGTTGAAGTGCAGTTGCCGGCTGACGATGGACAGCAGCACCGCCACCAGCAAGCCGACCATGAAGACCGCGGCAAGCGCGGCGCTGGCGTCGTACAGCGCGTCCAGCCCGCGGCGCAGCGCCGCGCTCACGGCTTGCGGTAGGCGTCGACGATGGCCTGGCCTTCGGGGCCGGCCTTCTGCAACCACTCCTGCAGCATCGTGTCGCCGACCTTCTTCAGGTCGGTCTTCAGCTGCGCGGACGGCGGCAGGATGGTCATGCCGTTCTTCTTCAGCAGCTCGAGGTACTCGGTGTTCTTGGTCTTCGACAGCGCCCAGCCGCGCGCCTCGGCGTCGGCGCCGGCCTTCAGCAGCGCGGCCTGGGTGGGCTTGTCGAGCGCGTCGAAGGCGGCCTTGTTGACCAGCACCGCGTTCTTCGGCAGCCAGGCCTGGGTGTCGTAGAAGTACTTGATGTGCTCGTAGGTCTTGGTGTCGTAGCCGGTCGAGCCGGACGACATGTACGACTCGATCACGCCGGTGGCCATGGCCTGCGACAGCTCGGCCGCCTGCACCGTGACCGGCTGCGCGTTGACGAGCTCGGCGATGCGCGAGGTGGCGGGGCTGTAGGCACGCCACTTGACGCCCTTCAGGTCGGCCGCCGAGTTGATCGGCTTCTTCACGTAGATGCCCTGCGGCGGCCAGGCCACCGCGTAGAGCAGCAGCATGCCCTGCTCGGCGAGCTTCTTGTCGAGCACCGGCTTCTGCGCCTTGTAGAGCTTGGCCGATTCGTCGTAGCTGTCGGCCAGGAAGGGCAGGCCGTCGGTGCCGAAGATCTGCCACTCGTTCTGGTAGTTCACCAGCAGGATCTCGCCGATCTGCGCCTGGCCGCCCTGCACGGCGCGCTTGATCTCGGGCGCCTTGAACAGCGAGGCGTTGGCGTGCACGGTGATCTTCAGCTTGCCGCCGGTGGCCTTGTCGACATCGGCGGCGAACTGGGTCAGGTTCTCGGTGTGGAAGTTGCTGGCCGGGTAGGCGGCGGGCAGGTCCCACTTGGTCTGGGCCCAGGCCGGGGCGGCGAGGGCGGCCGAGAACAGGCAGGCCAGGAGCGGAAGACGCACGCGCATGTGAGGTACTCCAGGGATTGATGGCGGCCAGGGTACGGAAGCCGGGGCCGGACGACCATACGGACTTCTACGCTTTAGCAAGGTCTGTTCCATCGGGGTCGCCGAGGGCATCTGCAAAATCTCTGCAAAGTCGCCGCCAAGACTCGCCCGCGAAGTCCGACTCAGGGAGATGACATGGACAACGTGCGGTCGAGCCAGCGCTGCGGCAGGCGACGGATTCGTGGGCTGATACGGCGCTGGTTAGTACCGCCTCTCATCGGCTGCCTGGCGCTGGTGACGATGTCGGTACCGGCGACCGCGCAGCGCCGAGCGGTCGGCGCGCACGATGGGGACCTGGCCGTCGTGCGCGGGATCCTGTCGCAGCCGGAGTCCGATATCGATCTAGCCTCGGCCAAGCTGTCGATCGATCGACTGATGGATCCCTCCGTCGACGCGCAGGCCACGCTGCGGAGCCTGGATGCGATGGCGGCAAGCTTGAAGGCGGCGATTCCGGTCGGCGCGCCCTCGCGGCTGAAGCTGGAGGTGTTGCGCCAGCACCTGTACACCGCCAACGCGTGGATCGGGCACCGGCCGTATCACTACGACCTCGACGATCCGCTAGGCCGGAACCTGCGCAACAAGCTGCTGACCGTTCATCTGGAGACCCGCGCCGGGAGCTGCATCTCGATGCCGATTCTGTTCGTCGTGCTGGGGCAGAAGCAGGGCATCGATCTCACGCTCGCGACGGCGCCGAACCATGTCTTCGTCAAGTACCGCGATGAGCGAGGCGAGTTGTTCAACCTCGAGGCGACGAGCGGAGCGGGGTTCACCCGAGATGTGTGGACGCGCCAGCAGTTCCTGATGACCGACCAGGCCGTTGCCGGCGGCGTCTACATGCGGCCGTCGAGCAGGAAGGAATCGGTGGTCGTCATGGTCGGCACCTTGCTGGAGTTCTACGAGCGGCAGGGGCTGCGCGAACTGCAGCTGAAGATGTCCCGGATGGCGCTGGACCACAACCCGCGGGACGTGGCGGTCATCCTTCACCAGCACGCCGCGTCGCTCTGGTTCAGCAACCTGCTCGTCAATCGGTATGCGACGCCCGACGACATGCCGGCTGCAGAACGCGCGTCGTTCGTGAGGCACGAGGTCGCGCTTCGGGCTCTGTTCCAGCGCGCATGGTCGCTCGGCTGGCGACCGGCGGATGAGGCGCAGGACGCGGCGGTTCGTCAGCGCGCCGCGAAGGCAAAGGCAACTCAACTGGAGAAGACGAAATGAACATCGCATCGGCTTTCGCCGTTCCGCTTCTGTTTGTGGCGCTCTGTCAGCCGCAGGCTGCAGCTGCGCGCTACGTGGAGAGCGATCCGATTGGATTGGCGGGCGGGGTCAACACCTACACCTACGTCGACGGGAATCCATTGAGCTACGTCGATCCGCAAGGACTGGCAACGTGTGTCTACTCCGTCAGCACGGGGCGCATGGACTGCATGCGCAATGGGAGTGAGAAGTTCACGTGGTCCGGAACCTTCGCTTCCGGCAACAACAGCGTGGCCGGGTGCAAGAACAATGCGGATTGCGAAAGCATGGAAAGCGTCGGGCCGATTCCGAGAGGGTGCTGGCTTTGGAGTGGAGGCAAGACCGGCAAGCCCGGAGGGCGAACACTGGCGCCGTTGCCGCCGTTGTCGTCAACGCCGTTCGGCCGGGATCTCTTTCGGACACACAGCTGCCTGAATCCTTTCGGACCTTCGACGGCGGCTCCCTACTGCTCGGAGGGGTGCGTGACCGGGACAGCGAGTACGGTCGCCGATCTGAACAGCCTGATTGACTCGGAACCTGGGAGTGTGATGTGCGTGGTCGATTGATGACCGTGGCGACCTTGTTGCTTCTTGCTCTTCCGGCAATGGCTGCGCCGGAAGACGAGGAGCAAGACCGCATCGGGGGAGAGTTGATTTTCGAGATCGTGAAGGTGCTGGCGTCCACACCGCACCTCGACACAGAGGTACGCGGCACGCTGGGTTCCTCTCTGGAGTTCTCGTTCCTCCTCCTGCAGCGCTCCCGGACGAAATCATCTGCAGAAGCCTTGGCCCGGACCGTAGTGCTTCGAATCGATGCTGGTGGCGGCGAGAGCAGGACCGAAGCCATCCTGTCAAAGGGGGCGGAAATGTTGCCGCTGCTGCGGAAGATTCAGCCCGGTGACGTCCGGCGTCTGTGTACCGGCGCGATGGGTGTCGCCTGCATGAGCGAGGGAGACGTCGCGCGCGAGATTGCTGATCTGTCCGACGCGTTGATTCATGGGCGGGTCATTCCCAACTGAGGTCCACGGACGATGAGGTCTTCAAGGCGGTTGTTTCGAACGGTGCTCGGTGGTGGCTTGATCTGGCTTGCCGTCCCCGCACTCGCTCAGACGCCGGTTGAGCGTTGTGCTGGCGCCATATGCCTGCGTGACCCGCAGCTGACGGAAGAGGCCTTCGTGCGGAGGTTCGGGCCAGGCATGCTGCTGACGGACGCGGATGAACCCGGGCTGCATCGCCACTGCTACTTCCTTGACGCTTCGCCGCGGTGGGTTCTCGTCACGTTCGATCACGCCTCGACGCAGCGGTCGTCGGAGTTGGTGAGCATCCTGATCAGCAGCATTGAGCTCTGTGCGCTTCGTGTTCCTCCGAAGATCGACATGGGGCCGATGGCCACAGAACGCGGTATCTCGCTTGGGCAACGACGCAGTGACATCGAGCGCGTTCTGGGCCCTCCGCATCGAACGGATCAAGTCGAGGGCGGATCGGATATCAACCATTCCCCCCGGCTCGGCCGAACGAGGCTCGTCTACGAGATCGAGAACGACACGCTGTTCAACTTCTTCTGCTTGGGCGACACAGGCAGTCTCAGCAGCATCCTCCTGGCCGACACCCCGTGACGTGCCATCGACGGAGTCATCCCCCGATGGCACCCGCTAACGCTCAGTTCTTGCGAATGAACGCCAGCAGATCCTGGTTCAACCGCTCCTTGTGCGTGTCGGTCAGCCCGTGCGGCGCGCCCGCATAGACGATCAGCTGCGCCCCCTTGACCAGCTTCGCCGACGCCCGGCCCGAGATGTCGATCGGCACGATCTGGTCGTCGTCGCCGTGGATCACCAGCGTCGGCACGTCGAACTTCTTCAGGTCCTCGGTGAAGTCGGTCTCCGAGAAGGCCTTGATCGAGTCCAGCGTGTTCTTGTGGCCGCCCGTCATGCCCTGCAGCCACCAGTTGTCGATCAGGCCTTGCGAGACCTTCGCGCCGGGGCGGTTGAAGCCGTAGAACGGGCCGCTCGCGACGTCCTTGTAGAGCTGCGAGCGGTTCTCGATCTGCGCCTTGCGCAGGCCGTCGAACACCTCGATCGGCACGCCGTTCGGGTTGACCTTGCCCTTGACCATCTGCGGCGGCACGGCCGAGACCAGCACCGCCTTCGCCACCTTGCCGGTGCCATGCCGGCCGATGTAGCGCGCCACCTCGCCGCCGCCGGTCGAGAAGCCCACCAGCACCGCCTTCCTGCCCTTCAGGTCGACGGCCTCGATCACCGCGGCCAGGTCGTCGGCGTAGTGGTCCATGTCGTTGCCGTCCCAGGGCTGGCTCGATCGGCCGTGGCCGCGGCGGTCATGGGCGATCACGCGGTAACCCTGGTCGGCCAGGAACAGCATCTGCGATTCCCAGCTGTCCGAATCGAGCGGCCAGCCGTGGCTGAAGATCACCGGCTGGCCATCGCGCGGGCCCCAGTCCTTGTAGTACAGCTGCACGCCGTCCTTCGTGGTGATGTAGCTGCCCGCAGGCTGGGCGGCAACTGCCGCCGGCTTGGCGGCAGCCGGTGCCTTCTGCGCGGCGTTCGCGGCGCCGGCAAAAGCGGCGACGGCCGAGAGAGCGATCAGGGATTTGGTGAATGCATTCATGTGAGGCTCCTGGATGAAGAAAGGATGTATTGCGCTTACGAAAAGATCGTGTACGAAGTAAAAATCAGGTCTTGGTGTCGTGCGTCATGGCATCGGTCGTCGAGGGTGAAGGAAGGAGGAGGGGAGAAGCAGAGCGCCGCGTCAGGCCGCTGCGTGCCCGAACATGCGGCCGCGCAACGCCAGCAGGCGGTCGCGCAGGTCGAGGATCTCGGCCACCGGCATGTCGGCGGCGGTGGCGATGCACTGCGGCAGGTGCGCCGAACGGGCCTTGAGGGCGCGGCCGGCGTCGGTCAGCGTGACCAGCACTTGGCGTTCGTCGACGGCCGAGCGGGTGCGGTCGATCAGGCCGGACGATTGCAGGCGCTTCAGCAGCGGCGTCAGCGTCGGCGAATCCAGGAACACCCGCTCGCTGATCTCGCCGACGGTCAGGTCGTCGCGCTCCCACAGCACCATCATCACCAGGTACTGCGGGTAGGTCAGGCCCAGGTCCTTCAGCAGGTCGCGGTAGACCTTGTTGAAGCCCAGCATCGTCGAGTACAGCGCGAAGCACAGCTGTTGGTCGAGTTGCTGGGGGAAGGGGGTGTTGCGTGCCATGGGGCGAATAATACATAGCGTGCAATCTATTTGCAAGCAACTTATCAACTCCAGCGATCGGACCCGTGCCCACAATGCCCGCATGAACCACCGATTCGTCGAAGCCTTCTACTGGGTCGTCACGCTGAAGAGCGTGTCGCGCGCCGCCGAGAAGCTGTTCATCACGCAGTCGGCGATGTCCAGCCGCATCGCCGCGCTCGAAGAAGAACTGGGCGTGCTGCTGCTCGACCGGCGCGACAAGCAGTTCCGCCTGACGGTGGGCGGCCTGCGCTTCTTCACGCACGCGCAGCGGCTGCTCGCGCTGCACCGCGAGATCAAGGCCGAGATGGGCGCCGGGGCCGGTGGCGCGCAGCGCACCGTCTCGCTGCGCATCGGCGTGATCGAGTCGGTGCTGCACTCCTGGCTGATCGACTGGGTGCATCACATGCGCAGCACGAATCCCGATTTCGCGCTCGAGCTGACGGTCGAAACCACGCCGGTGCTGGTCGACCAGGTGCAGCGCGGCGCGCTCGACCTGGCCTTCGCTGCGCTGCCGACCTCGGGCGAGAACCTGCGCAGCCGCGCACTGCCGCCGATGGAGATGGTGTTCGTCGGCCACAAGGACCTGCACCGAAAGCGCCGCTACACGCTCGCCGACCTGGCGCAGCTGGAGCTGCTGACCTTCCAGCGCGGCTCGCAGCCGCACGTCGCGCTGCTCGACCTGTTCCGCGAGGCGGGGCTGGAGCCGCGGCGGGTCCATGCGATCTCGTCGATCTCGGCGATGGTGCAGCTGGTGGAGGGCGGCATCGGCGTCGCGACGCTGCCGCTGGCCGCCGTGTTGCGGCTCGCCGAGCGCCTGCCGATCAAGCCGCTGGCCTGCGAGGTGCCGCTGTTCCCCTTGCCGGTGCATGCGAGCTGGCGCGACGACCCGACCTCGTCGGTGGCGATCGACGTGCTCGACGCCGTGTTCGACTACATCGGCGTGCCGAAGACCGGTGCGAAGACACCGAAGAAGCGCACCAAGAATGGGTGAAAACCCCAACTTGGATCATCGAAAAAATCGATGAGCTGAGCGAAAAATTTCTTGTTTGCGGCAGCGTGCCCGAGGCCAACACAATCCGCTCCATCCGCAAACCCATCTGCCGCCAGGGTCTTGTCATGAAGCCTGAACAAACGTCTTCCAGCGCATCGCGAGCCCGTGCCGAGATCCGCGCCGGCCGCCATGCCAGCCACACCAGCGGCCTGGCCGACGACCACGTGCAGGGCAACCTGGTGATCCTGCCGCAGGCGCTCGCGAACGACTTCCTGCGTTTCTGCCAGCGCAACCCGAAGCCGTGCCCGGTGCTGGCCGTCTCCGAGCCGGGCGACCCGATGCTTCCGACGCTCGGCCACGACATCGACATCCGCAGCGACGTGCCGCGCTACCGCGTGTGGCGCCGCGGCGAGCTGGTCGACGAGGTCACCGACATCGGCACGCTGTGGCGCGACGACCTGGTGAGCTTCGTGATCGGCTGTTCGTTCTCGTTCGAGCAGGCGCTGCTGGATGCCGGCGTGCCGCTGCGCCACGTCGCGCAGAACCGCAACGTCGCGATGTACCGCACCAGCATCGCCACCGTGCCGGCCGGGCCGTTCCACGGGCCGATGGTGGTCTCGATGCGCCCGCTGAAGGCTGCTGACGCCATCCGTGCGGTGCAGGTCACGTCGCGCTTCCCGTCGGTGCACGGTGCGCCGGTGCACCTGGGCGACCCGGCGCTGATCGGCATCGCCGACATCGCCCGCCCCGACTACGGCGATGCCGTCGATGTGATGCCCGACGAGCTGCCGGTGTTCTGGGCCTGCGGCGTGACGCCGCAAGCCGCGATCACGCAGGCCCGCCCCGAGTTCTGCATCACGCACGCGCCCGGCGCGATGCTGATCACCGATTTGCTGAACACCCACATCGCCAGCCTCTGAGTTCCCGTTCTTCCTTCAACCTCGTCCAGGAGCAGTCCCCATGCAACATCCGCAGCCCCGCAGAAGCGTTCTCCAGGCGCTGGGCGCCACCTTGTTCGGTCTGGGTTTCGGCACCGGCGCGCGCGCGCAGTCGGCCGAGGTGAAGATCGGCGTGATCTACCCGCTGACCGGCCCGGCCGCATCCACCGGCGCCGAGCTGAAGAATGCGCTGGAGCTGGCCGYCGACATCATCAACAACGGCGCGAAGGGTGTCGCCGACCTGCCGTTCGCCGCCGGCGGCGGCCTGCCGAAGCTGAAGGGCGCGAAGATCAAGCTGGTGTTCGCCGACCACCAGGGCAACCCGCAGACCGGCGCGACCGAGGCCGAGCGCCTGATCACGCAGGAGAAGGTGGTCGCGCTCGTCGGCGCCTACAACAGCAACGTCACCGCCACCGCGAGCCAGGTGTCCGAGCGCTACGGCGTGCCGTTCCTGAACCCCGAGTCGTCGTCGGCCTCGCTGACGGCGCGCAACTTCAAGTGGTTCTTCCGCACCACGCCGCACGACGACTTGTTCGTCCACAACTTCTTCGATTTCCTGAAGGAGCTGGAGGCGAAGAAGAACTTCAAGATCGGCGCGATCGCGACCTTCAACGAGAACACGCTGTGGGGCAACGAGACCACCAAGCTGCAGGCCAGGCTRGCGCCGGAGAAGGGCTACAACCTGGTCAAGCAGGTGACCTACCCGGCCAAGAGCACGCAGCTCACGTCGGAAGTGCAGACGCTGAAGGCGGGCAACCCGTCGCTGGTGATGCAGTCGTCGTACCTGGGTGATGCGCTGCTGTCGATGAAGACCTACAAGGAGCTGGGCTTCTCGCCGGACATGATCCTCGCGAACAACGCCGGCTTCACCGACACCGAGTTCATCAAGACGCTGGGCAAGGATGCCGAGTACGTGATCACGCGCGAGGTGTGGGCGCTCGACCTGGCCACGCGCAACCCGCTGATCAAGCAGGTCAACGACCTGTTCCTCGCGCGCTACAAGGCCAACTTCACCGGCAACTCGTCGCGCACCTTCACCGGGCTGATGGTGCTGGCCGATGCGATCAACCGCGCCGCGTCCACCGAGCCGGAGGCGATCCGCAAGGCACTGTCGGAAACCGACCTGCGCGCCGAGAACCTGATCATGCCGTGGAAGGGCGTCAAGTTCGACAGCACCGGGCAGAACACGCTGGGCCGCGGCATCCTGGTGCAGATCGTCGACGGCAAGTACAACACGGTGTACCCGTTCAACCTCGCGACGCGCGAGGTGACCTGGCCGATGCCGAAGTGGGACCAGCGCAAGTAAACCGGCCGCGAGGACGTCCACCATGACTGCAGAGATCCTTCTCCAGACCCTCGCATCCGGCGTGCTGATCGGCCTGATCTACGCGCTGGTCGCGATCGGCCTCACGATGATCTTCGGCGTGATGGACATCGTGAACTTCGCGCACGGCGAGTTCCTGATGCTCGGCATGTACGCGAGCTTCTGGCTGTTCGCGCTGTACGCGCTCGACCCGATGCTCACGCTGCCGCTCACGGTGCTGATGCTGTTCGCGTTCGGCGTGCTGCTGTACAAGCTCGTGATCCGCCGCATCATCGATGCGCCGATGCTCAGCCAGATCTTCACCACCTTCGGGCTGATGATCCTGCTGCGCGGCGTCGCGCAGTTCCTGTGGAAGCCCGACTTCCGCTCGATCGAGGGCTCGTGGGTCAGCGGCAGCGTCAAGCTGGCCGGCATCCAGCTTGGCCAGCCGCAGCTGGTGGCCGGCGTCGGCGCGATCGCGGTCACCGCGCTGGTGCATTTCTTCCTGACGCGCACCCGCCTCGGCGCGGCGCTCGAAGCCACCGCCGCCGACAAGGAGGCCGCGCAGTTGATGGGCATCGATTCGCACCGCATGTTCGGGCTCGCCTGGGGCATCGGCGCGGCCTGTGCCGGCGCGGCCGGCGTGCTGCTCGCGACCTTCTTCCCGATCTTCCCGGAGGTCGGCGCCAACTTCATCCTGATCGCCTTCGTGGTCGTCAACCTCGGCGGCTTCGGCAGCGTGACCGGCGCGTTCTGGGCCGGCATCCTGGTCGGCGTGATCGAGGTGATGGGCGGCCTGCTGCTCGGGCCGCAGTACAAGACCGCCATCGTGCTGGTGCTGTTCCTCGCGGTGTTGATGTTCCGGCCGCAGGGCCTGATGGGGAAAGCATGAAGCCTTCGAAGAAGACCCTGGCTCTCGCAGCCTTGGCGGTGGCCGCGGTCCTGCTGCCGTTCGTCACGCACAGCCCCTCGCACCTGAACCTCGCGATCCTGGTGCTGATGGCCGCGCAGCTCGGCGTCGCGTGGAACCTGCTCGGCGGTTACGCCGGCCAGGTCTCGCTCGGCCATGCGGCGTTCTACGGGCTCGGCGCCTACACGTCGACGCTGCTGCTGCTGAACTTCGGCGTGAACCCGTGGCTCGGCATGCTGCTCGGCGGCGTGGTCGCGGCGCTGCTGAGCCTCGGCTTCGGCTGGTCGTGCTTCCGGCTGAAGGGGCACTACTTCGCGATGGCGACGATCGCGGTCGCCGAGATCGTGCAGATCGTGTTCACCAACTGGGAGTACGCCGGCAGCGCGGTCGGCCTGACGATCCCGATGGACCGGCAGGGCTGGGCCACGATGGTGTTCGCCGACAAGGCGCCGTACTACTGGCTCGCGCTCGGCCTGCTGGTGCTGACGCTGCTCGCGACCTGGGCCGTCGAGCGCAGCCACATCGGCTACTACCTGCGGGCGATCAAGGACGAGCCGGATGCCGCGCGCAGCATCGGCATCAACATCGCGCGCTACAAGCAGGTGGCCTTGTCGCTCAGCGCCTTCTTCACCGCGCTCGGCGGCAGCCTGTATGCGCAGAAGGAGCTCTACATCGACCCGGGCTCGGTGCTGACGACCGCGCTGTCGATCAAGATGGCGCTGGTGTCCATCCTCGGCGGCGTCGGCACGCTGTTCGGGCCGGTGGTCGGCTCGGTGGTGCTGACGACGATCGAGGAGTTGACGCGCGCCACCTTCGGCGGCACCGGCCGCGGCACCGACACCATCATCTACGCGGCGCTGATCGTCGGCATCGCGGTGTTCTACCCGAGCGGGTTGATCGGCGGATTCCGGGAGTGGCGGCAGCGGCGCCGCGCCCGCGCAGTCGAAGCCGCCAAGGTGGAGGTGGCGCTGTGAGTCTTCTCGAGTTGCAAGGCGTCTCGAAGCGCTTCGGCGGCCTGATGGCCAACCAGGATGTCTCGTTCAGCGTCGACGCCGGCCAGATCGTCGGGCTGATCGGCCCGAACGGCGCTGGCAAGACGACGGCGTTCAACTGCGTGGCCGGCTTCTACGAGCCGAGCGCCGGCGAGATCCGGCTCGACGGCAAGCTGATCTCCGGCCTGCCGCCCGAGGCCTGCGCCCGCGCCGGCGTCGGCCGCACCTTCCAGGTCGCGCGCACCTTCACCAGCATGACGGCCCGCGAGAACGTGATGGCCGGTGCGCTGATGCGCAACCGCCGTGTCTCGGCCGCCCGCGACGAGGCGCAGCAGTGGCTGGCCTTCGTCAACCTCGACCAGTTCGCCGACAAGCCCGCCGGCAGCATGACGATCAGCGAGCAGCGCCGCCTGGCGGTCGCACGCGCGCTCGCCATCGCACCGAAGCTTCTGCTGATGGACGAGGTGATGGCCGGCCTGAACCCGTCGGAGGTGCGCGAGATGGTGAAGGTGGTGCTGAACATCCGCGAGCGCGGCATCGCCTGCCTGATCGTCGAGCATGTGCTCGAGGGCATCATGCCGATCGCCGACAGGATCGTCGTGCTCGACCGCGGCGTGAAGATCGCCGACGGCACGCCGGCCGAGGTCTCGCGTGACCCGCACGTGATCCACGCCTACCTGGGAGACGAGTGATGCTGCAGGTTTCCAACTTGCGCGTCAGCTACGGCGGCGTGCTGGCCTTGTCCGACGTGAGCCTCGAGGTGCCGCAGGGCAAGATCGTCGCGCTGGTCGGCGGCAACGGCAATGGCAAGTCGACCACGCTGCGCGCGATCGCCGGGCTGAACAGGCTCGATGCCGGCAGCGTGCGCTTCGATGGCCTGCTGGTGCACGAACTGCCGGCCCACCAGCGGGTGCCGCTCGGGCTCTCGCTGGTGCCCGAAGGCCGCCGGCTGTTCCCGCGCCTCACGGTGCGGCGCAACCTGGAGCTCGGCGCGTTCACCCGCACCGATGCGCACGAGGTGGCGGCCGGCATCGACGAGATGTTCACGCTGTTCCCGATCCTCAAGGAGCGCGAGACCCAGCTCGCCGGCACGATGAGCGGCGGCGAGCAGCAGATGCTCGCGATCGCGCGCGGCCTGATGGCCCGGCCCAAGCTGCTGATGCTGGACGAGCCGTCGTGGGGCATTGCGCCGAAGTTCGTCGCGAAGGTGCTGGAGGTGATCCAGCGCGTCAACGAGACCGGCGTGACGATCCTGCTGGTCGAGCAGAATCTGCACAAGGCCTTGTCGATCGCGCACCATGGCTACGTGATCCAGACCGGGCGCATCGTGATGCAGGGCAGCGGGGCCGAGCTGGCCGCCAACGACGATGTCAAGAAGGCATATCTAGGGTTGTGATCCCCAGGAAGGATTCCATGCAAGCTCAAGTTCAAGGCACCGACCGCTGGCAGTTCTGGATCGACCGCGGCGGCACGTTCACCGACGTGGTCGCCAAGCGGCCCGACGGCATGCTGGTCACCCACAAGCTGCTCAGCGAGAACCCCGAGCAGTACCGCGATGCGGCGGTCGCCGGCATCCGCCACCTGCTGGGCCTGAAGCCGGGCGAGGCCTTCCCGGCCGAGCGCGTCGAGTGCGTGAAGATGGGCACCACGGTGGCCACCAACGCGCTGCTCGAACGCAAGGGCGAGCCGACGCTGCTCGTCACGACCAGGGGCTTTCGCGATGCGCTGCGCATCGCCTACCAGGATCGCCCGCGCATCTTCGATTGCCACATCCAGCTGCCCGAGCTGCTGTACAGCCGCGTGATCGAGGCGCGCGAGCGTGTCGGCGCGAAGGGCGAATTGATCGAGGCGCTCGACGAGGCGCAACTGCAGGTCGACCTGCAGGCTGCGTACGACGCCGGCCTGCGCAGCGTCGCGATCGTCTTCATGCACGGCTACCGCTTCACCGCGCATGAGTTGGCGGCCAAGGCGATCGCGCAGCGCATCGGTTTTCCGCAGATCAGCGTCTCGCACGAGGTGAGCCCGCTGATGAAGCTGGTGGGCCGCGGCGACACGACGGTGGTCGACGCCTACCTGTCGCCGATCCTGCGCCGCTACGTGGAACAGGTCGCGAGCGAGATGCCGGGCGTGAAACTGTTCTTCATGCAGTCGTCCGGCGGGTTGACCGATGCGCATGCGTTCCAGGGCAAGGATGCGATCCTGTCCGGCCCGGCCGGCGGCATCGTCGGCATGGTGCGCACCGCGCAGCTCGGGCTGTCGCCGCTCGGCCTGGGCGAGGACGCGAAGGTCACCCCAGCGGCCGCCGAGGTCAAGGTGATCGGCTTCGACATGGGCGGCACCTCCACCGACGTGAGCCACTTCGCCGGCGAGTTCGAGCGCGCGTTCGAGACGCAGGTGGCCGGCGTGCGCATGCGCGCGCCGATGATGAGCATCCACACGGTGGCGGCCGGCGGCGGCTCGATCCTGAGCTTCGACGGCGCGCGCTTCCGTGCCGGGCCGGAGAGTGCCGGCGCGAACCCGGGCCCGGCCTGCTACCGCCGCGGCGGCCCGCTCGCGGTGACCGATGCGAACGTGATGCTCGGCAAGATCCAGCCGGCGCATTTCCCGAAGGTGTTCGGCCCGAACGCCGACCAGTCGCTCGACCGCGAGGTGGTGGTGCGCAAGTTCAGCGAGATGGCGGCCGCGATCGAACGCGCGACCGGCGTGAAGCGCACGCCGGAGGAGGTGGCCGAGGGCTTCATCGACATCGCGGTGGGCGCGATGGGCAATGCGATCAAGAAGATCTCGGTGGCGCGCGGCTACGACGTGACGCGCTACGCGCTGCAGTGTTTCGGCGGTGCCGGCGGCCAGCACGCCTGCCGCGTGGCCGATGCGCTCGGCATGAACCGGGTGTTCGCGCACCCGCTGGCCGGCGTGCTGTCGGCCTACGGCATGGGGCTGGCCGACCAGGCGGTGCTGCGCGAGCGCGCGGTCGAGCTGCTGCTGGCCGGTGCGATGCCGGTGGTGACCGAGCTGCTCGCGGCCCTCGCCGCCGAGACCGAGGGCGAGCTGAAGCGCCAGGGCGCCAGCAGCGCCGCGGTGACGGTGCTGCGCCGCGTGCACGTGCGCTACGAGGGCACCGATTCGGCGCTGGTGGTGCCGTTCGGCACGCCCGAGGCCATCCAGGCCGCGTTCGAGGCCGCGTACCGCCAGCGCTTCGCGTTCCTGATGAGCGAGCGCCGGCTGGTGATCGAGGCGGTGTCGGTGGAGGCGGTGGGTGCCGGCGATGCGCCGGTCGAGCCGCGCCATGCGCTGGCCGCGAGCGGCGCCGCGCCGGTGCGCGAGACGGTGCAGCTGTTCAGCGGCGGCCGCTGGTGGGATGCCGCGCTGGTGGTGCGCGAGGACGCGCTGCCCGGCCACACCATCGACGGCCCAGCCATCATTGCCGAGAAGACCGCGACCACCGTCGTCGAGCCCGGCTGGCGCGCCCGCGTCACCGCCTACGACCACCTGCTGCTCGACCGTGTGCAGCCGCGCGAGGCGCGCCGCGCGATCGGTACCACGGTCGACCCGGTGATGCTGGAGGTGTTCAACAACCTCTTCATGAACATCGCCGAGCAGATGGGGCTGCAGCTGCAGAACACCGCGTACTCGGTGAACATCAAGGAGCGGCTCGACTTCAGCTGCGCGCTGTTCGATGCCGACGGCAACCTGATCGCCAACGCGCCGCACATGCCGGTGCACCTGGGTTCGATGAGCGAGTCGATCAAGACGGTGATCCAGGGCAATGCCGGGCGCATGAAGCCGGGTGACGTGTACGCGCTGAACGACCCGTACCACGGCGGCACCCACCTGCCCGACGTGACGGTCGTGACCCCCGTCTACCAAGGGGACGGCGAGAACGAAGCCCCGCTGTTCTATGTCGGCTCGCGCGGCCACCATGCCGACATCGGCGGCATCACGCCGGGCTCGATGCCGCCGTTCTCGACGCGCATCGAGGAAGAGGGCGTGCAGATCGACAACGTCAAGCTGGTCGAGGCCGGCGTGCTGCGCGAGGCCGAGATGCTCGCGCTGCTGAAGAGCGGTGCCCACCCGTCGCGCAACCCGCAGCAGAACCTGGCCGACCTGAAGGCCCAGATCGCGGCCAACGAGAAGGGCGTGCAGGAGCTGCGCAAGATGGTGCAGCAGTTCGGGCTCGAGGTGGTGCAGGCCTACATGCGCCACGTGCAGGACAACGCCGAGGAATCGGTGCGCCGCGTGATCACGCGCCTGAAGGACGGCACGTTCACGCTGCCGCTGGACAACGGCGCGCGCATCAGCGTGGCCATCCGGGTGAACGAGCAGGCGCGCAGCGCGGTGATCGACTTCACCGGCACCTCGGCGCAGCTGACGAACAACTTCAATGCGCCGCGCGCGGTCTGCATGGCCGCGGTGCTGTACGTGTTCCGCACGCTGGTCAACGACGACATCCCGCTGAACGCCGGCTGCCTGAAGCCGCTGCAGGTGATCATCCCCGAAGGCTCGATGCTGAACCCGAACCCGCCGGCCTCGGTGGTGGCCGGCAACGTCGAGACCTCGACCTGCATCACCAACGCGCTGTACGGCGCGCTCGGCGTGATGGCGGCCGGGCAGTGCACGATGAACAACTTCACCTTCGGCAACGCGACCTACCAGTACTACGAGACGATCTCGGGCGGCTCGGGCGCCGGGCCGGATTTCGACGGCACCTCGGTCGTGCAGACGCACATGACGAACTCGCGGCTCACCGACCCGGAGGTGCTGGAGTTCCGCTTCCCGGTGCGGCTGGACAGCTACGAGATCCGCCCCGGCTCGGGCGGCGCCGGGCGCCACCGCGGCGGCGACGGCGGCGTGCGGCGCGTGCGCTTCCTCGAGCCGATGACGGCTTCGATCCTGTCGAACGGGCGCCATGCCGGCGCGTTCGGCATGGCTGGCGGATCGGCCGGCCTGCCGGGCATCAACCGCGTCGAGCGAGCCGATGGCCAGGTCGAGGCGCTGGACCACATCGGCTCGGTGCCGATGGGGCCGGGCGACGTGTTCGTGATCGAGACGCCGGGCGGTGGGGGCTACGGAGCGGCGTGAGGCAAACGATGTCGGTACAGATGGACCGGGGTGTCGGTGCGGGGAAATGCGTCAGCGCTTCCTACACTTCAACCCGCCCGGCCCGTAACTCCCTCCTGCCGGGCTGTCCGGCCCATACCTCCCTCCGGCCGGACCTTCGGGCCCGCTGCTGCAACCCTCCCTTTGCCGGCGGGCCCACATTTTTTGCTTCCCCATGTTCCTGCTGAAGCTCGCGCTGGTGTGCGCCGTCGTGCTGGCCGCGAGCTTCGCCGCGAAGCGCTTCGGCCATGGCGTTGCGGGCACCTTGTCGGGCCTGCCGATGATTGCCGGGCCGATCATGGGCTTCGTGCTGCTGCAGGCGCCGCTGTCGCAGGCGCATGCGATCGCGGTGGCGACGATCGTCGCGTACCCGGCGATGGTGTCGCACATGGTGGCCTTCGCGCACGCGGTGCGGCGCTGGCCGTGGTGGGTGTCGCTGCTGGCGGCGAATGCGGTGTTCCTCGCGGTCGGCGGGTTGCTGGTCTGGATCGCGCTGCCTCTCGCGGCGGCCTGCGTGCTGGCAGCGTTCGCGCCGTGGGCCGGGTCGAGGCTGATGCCGGCGCACCGCCGCGAGCGCACGGTGCTGCACATCCCGCCGGTCGAGCTGGTGCTGCGCGTCGCAGCGGCCGCCGCGCTGGCCGCCGCGGTCATGGGCGGTGCGCCGGTGTTCCCGGCAGCGATCAGCGGGCTGCTGCTCGCGCTGCCGATCACCGGCAACGTGCTGCCGTGCTTCACGCGGGTGCGCCATGGTGCCGACGCGACGATCGAACTGCTGGCCGGCTTCGTGCGCGGCCTGATCGGCTTCGGCGCGTTCTTCATGGTGCTGGCTCTGGCGCTGCCGGTGCTCGGGGCGGGACTGTCCTACGTAGCGGCCTGGGGGCTGGTGCTGATCGTCGCGTGGGCTCTGCAGCGCCGCCGCGCAGCGCTGACGGTGCCGCCTGTCGCGCCCGATTGAGTCGACCGCCTGGAGATTGCAATGGACGTAACTGGCGTAACCTGAGAGACTGACGAGACCAGGAACACTCCCCGGCCCGAAAAGTTGCCATGGCCCCCATTTCATCCCGCAAGCAGGCGAAATCTGCCAAGTCCTCCCGCACCGCAAAGAGCGGGACTGGAAGTGTCTCCGTGCCGCTGGTCATTGATCTTTCGACCTGGAGCATCCTGGACGCTGAGCTCGCGAATACCCCAGACGTTCAGCAGTTCGACTCCGTCCACCCACTGAGTCCAGGTCTTGCGCGCTCCGTGTTTGAGAAGACCCTCGAGTCTCTGAAGGAGGTCCAGCAGCAACAGGTTGGAGAACTGTCCGCGGGGCAGTTCATCCGGCAGGTCGCCGAGACTCTGGCCGACAAGGCAGATGGGGGAACCCGAGAAGTGCCCGTCATCGAAGGCTGGCAACAGCTTCTGGAACGAGGGCTGAAGAGCAGGACGGCGCTGCTGAAGTCCAAGGAATTCAAGTCGACTTCGCAAGCCAGCGATCTTCTGGGCATTGGAGAGCACGCTGTGCGCAAGCGAGTCAAAGAGCAGAAGTTGTTTGCTTTGCGGACGCCGGGTGACGGAGGGCACCGCATCCCCGCGTGGGCACTCGACCCCAAGGTCACTGGTGCGACAACGGCTGCGCTTCTCGCGCAGGCTCGGTCCGCGGACGAATGGCACATCTACCACTTCATGTCCACGCCAAACGGCAGCTTGAACGGACTTCGGCCTTTCGAGTGCCTGA
>NZ_JBFUFQ010000014.1:0-60711 GCF_056403355.1 Rhizobacter sp. P2_H3
CGCGCGCGCCGCTGCGCGCCTCGCCGAGCCAGGAGCGCAGCTTCTCGCCGGAGACGCCGGTCAGCGTCAGCGTCGCGCGATCGCCTTGCACCGAGATCTTGCCCTTGTCGCCGAGCCGGTCGGTGGCCGACTTGAGCGCCTCGGCGGCCTGCTGCGGCGACACCGGCGCCACACCGCGCAGCTCGCGCACCTCGCCGGCCAGGCGCTGCATCGACTGCAGCTGGGCGTCGAGCGCATCGAGCGTGGCCGGGGCCTCGCGCAAGACGCGCAACGCCGGCGCGACCGCGATCATCCAGACGATCAGGATGCCGACGCAGATCATCGCGGCGCCGGCGCCCATGCGCTCGCGCGCGGCCAGGCCGCTCCACATCGTGAGGAACTGGGTGCGGATGGCCGCCAGCGGCGCCGGCAGGGCCAGGCGCGAGGGGCGGGAAGGGCGAGCGTTGCGGGCGGTACTCACAGCGGGCGTCCTGGCGTCGTGGCGGGGGCGCGGCTGATGGTGAGCCGGCCATCGACCGACTCGACCTGCCAGCCGGCGGGTGTCAACTGGTTGCGGAACTGGTCGATCTGCGGCGGGCTCCAGCCGGCGGCCGCGAGCGTCAGCTTGCCGGGCTCGTACTTCAGCGTCTCGACCGGCGGGCGATCGGGCGGCCACGCGGCGGCGGCCGCCTGCAGCATCGGCTCGAAATCGGTTTCTCCAGGGCGGCCGGCAGCGGCCCGAAGGGTGTCGGTCTCACGCTGCATCTGGGCCGGCGCATCGAGCACCGCGCGCACCTGCGGGTAGGCGGTCTGCACGACGGTGACCATCGCCTGCCGGCGCGCCGAGATCGCCGAGCTCTGGTGCGCGGCCCACAGGTTCAGGCCGAGCAGCTGCACGACGACCAGCGTGATCAATCCGTAGCGCAGCGGCCGCCACGCGGGCGTCAGGAACTTGCGCCAGCTGTCGCGCATCGCGCGGGTGCCGCGGTTCTTGCGGGCGAGCGAGAACTGGCGCAGATTCCACAGCGAACGCGAGGCCTGCAGCGCGCGCTGGGCCGGCGTCATCACGGTGATCGGGTTGCCGAGCCAGCGCTCGGCGGTGGTCGCGGCGGCCGGGGTGGCGCTCCAGCGCGCGCCCTCGGGCAGCGGTTGCGGCAGCAGCGCGCGTGCGAGCGTGCCCTGCAGGCTGAAGAGCGCGACGCCGTCGTGGTGCGCCCAGCTCAGCGTGACGCCTTCGGAGCCCCGGGCGGCCTGCGGATCGGCGCTGCTCTCGGCGAAGTGGCCGGTCGGCGGATCGTCGGGCCAGGCCACCGGCACCACGCGGTCGACGAAGACCTGCGCCTTCTCGAGGGCGGCCAGCTCGCCGGTGAGCCACAGGCGGTCGACCGCGGCGATCCAGGTCGGCTGGCCGGCGGTGGCCTCGGGCGCCACCGCCAGGTGCACGCCTTCGGCGTCGTCGAGCAGGGCTTCCTCGAGCACGCCGGTGAGGGCGGCGCGCAGCCGCGCGGCGGGTGCCTTCGGCAGCGTGATGCGGTGCCAGCTGACGTCGGTGTCGGCGAGCACCGCGACGACGACGCTCGCCTTCGGCAGCAGCGACGCGGCGCAACGCCCGTGCGTGGCCATCGACAGGCCGTCCGGCGACATCGCGTAGACGTACTCGGTGCCCGTGCCGTCCGCGCCGGCCGGCGCCTGGCTGCTGGCGCGCAACCGGGGACGGGGCGGGATCTGGATGACGAGTGTGCTCATGGGGGGCGCAATGTTGGCTGCGGCATTGTAGGCATTCGGCGCACGCAAACCTTAGGAAATCAACGACTTACGGTGTCTTGTTGTAGTAATTCCTGCGCCAGCGTGGCGGCGCTGGCGGGGCTTGTCAATTGCTGCTGTCGATCGAACTCACGCGTTCTCGCGACAACGGGGTCACGGTGGTGCCGCGGCGCTCGACGACCGAGCGCTGTTCGAGCACCTGGTCGGTCAGCCGCAGCCGGCCGCGCACCTCGAAGTAGCTGGTGTTCACGCCGACCTGCTGCGCGTTCAGCTCGGGGAAGGTGGCGGGGAGCTGCGCCTTGATGTCGGCCGGGGTCTTGAACGGCGTGCGCTGGCGCACCTGCACCAGCCGCTCGGCGCTGCCGAGGTCCAGGCCCGGGATCACCGCGGCCAGCACCTCCTTGCTCGCGGTGTTGGCGTTGATCGGGGTGYGCGTCGGCAGGATCGTCACATAGGGCTCCAGCCGGGCGAGCGCCGCGGCGTCGACGCCCAGCCAGGTCAGCTGGTCGAAGCGCTTCGGCAGCAGCGGTGCGTTGGCGGTGCCTGCGGGGGCGCTGGCGCCGGGCGCCGGCGGCGTTGCCTGGACCAGGCCCTTCGCGAGGTTGTCGGCCACCGTCACCGCGACGTTGGCGCGCTCGCACAGGCGGCGGAACGCCAGCAGGTCGGGCTCGCTGATCTTGCCGCCGTCGACCAGGTTGCTCAGGTTGAAGCGCGCCTGCAGGTCGGTGATGCCGCCGGACAGGAAGGCCTCGGGCGCGTCGTCGGTGTTGTCCTTGTCGGCAGCGAGGAAGGTGGACAGCCGGGCCTCCTCGAGCGGCACCGCCCAGGGTTCGCCGAGGTTGTCGGAGCCGCCGGACTTGGCGTCTTCCTTCAGGATGATGCGCGACCAGTCGAGCGCGCCCGACAGCATCCAGCCGGACTGCGAGCGCGAGCGCTCGGCCGTCTCGACCTGCACCGCGCGCCATTGCTGCCAGACCATCGACACCGCCAGCGTCGCGATCAGCGTGACGATGATCATTGCCATCAGCAGCGCGGCGCCGCGCTGGGCGGCCGGCGGGGAGGTGGCGTGGCGCGTCATTGCGGGCCGATCGTCACGTCGCGCGTGACGTTGCCGGAGAAGCCGCTGCCCTCGCCGAACGTCAGCACAAGCCGCACGCCCTGCGGCAGCGGGGTCGTGACGCCGCTCGGCGGATTCGGCTGGCCGGACCCGGGTCCGGTATTCGGCTGCGTCGGGTCGGCGCTGGATTGCGCATTGGTCCAGGCATTGCCGCGGTAGTAATACACCTGCCAGTCCGACAGGTGGGTCAGCGTGCGCAACTGGCCGACCTCGCTGCCGAGGAACTGCTGGCTCGACATCCAGTTCTGCTGCAGCTCGCTGGCCGTCGTGACGACCGGGCCGGCCCAGCGCAGCCAGGTGCCGCCGCGCAGCGACCACACCACCATCTGCAGCCCGCCGGGCACGCGGCGCGTGACGCGCATCGAGGCGCCGTCGAAGGCCATCGCGCTCGGCAGCACGCCGCTGTCCTGCGCGTTGTCGAGGTCCTGCTCCCACTGCGCGAGCACGCTGCTCACGCGCAGCACCTGCTCCAGCCGCTGCTGGCTCGCGGCGCGCGCGCGCACGATGCCGTCGACGCCCTGCCACGACATCATCGCGACGATCGCCATGATGGTCATCGCGACCAGCACCTCGATGAGGGTGAAGCCGCGGGCAAGGGGGGCGCGCAGGGGTGGCGTGTCCATCAGCGCGGCAGGATGGTCGAGAGCGTCAGCACCGGCTGGTCGTCCTCGTTGAAGATCTGCGCGTCGACGCGCCGGAAGTTCGGGTTCGGCGTCGGCCGCGTGGCCTGCTTGCCCTTGTAGCTGGTGCCGAACTGGTCGCAGCTGAATTCGGCGTCGCCGACGCTCGGGAAGGTGTGGCTGAGCTTCAGGCCGGTGAGCTGGTTCTCGGCGCACCACTGGGCCGCGGTGACCTCGACCAGGCGCTGCGTGTTGTTGGTCAACGCGCCGGCCGCCTTGATGCCGGCGCCCAGCGTGACCGCGATGATGGCGAGCGCCACCAGCACCTCGATCAGCGTGAAGCCGCTCGCTTTGGCGAGATGCGGACGGTGCTTGCTCATGGCTGCGCGACCTGCTCGTTCTCGAGCACCACGAAGGGCCCGAGCCCGTCGGTGCCGAGCGCGACGCTCTGGTCGTCGAGGTGCAGCACGATGCGCTGCGCGCCGATCAACGGCTCGGGGCCGAGCACGATGCCCTTGGAGCCCGCGATGTCGGCGGAGACTTCGGGCGTCAGCCACTTGGTCGGCAGGTCGTTGGTGGTCGGCAGCCCGACGAAGCGGAAGCCTTCGGCCGCATTCGGCTCGGCGGCGCGCGGCAGCCAGGTCACCGGGATGCCCGAGGCGCGCGACGCGGCGCGCGCCGATTCGAGCAGCGCGACCAGCCGGGCGGCTTCGTGGTCGAGCCGCGTGCTGGCCGGGTTGCGGATCGACAGGCTCGCGACGGCCGACGCGATGGCGATCAGCGTGATCACCACCAGCAGCTCGATCAGCGTGAAGCCGCCCGCGTGCGCCCGGCCTGCGGGCGACGCGGCACGGCAACGCTCATTGCCAGGAGCCAACTTCGGCGTCTTTGCCTTCACCGCCCACCTGGCCGTCGGCACCGAGGCTGTAGACATCGATCTCGCCTTTCACGCCCGGGTTGGCGTATTGATACGGCTTGCCCCAGGGGTCGTTGGGCAGCTTGTCGAGGTAGGGCTTCCAGTTCGGCGGGATGGTGCCGGTCGTCGGCTTGACGACCAGGGCCTGCAGGCCCTGCTCGCCGGACGGGAAGCGCTGGTTGTCGAGCTTGTAGAGCTTGAGCGCCTGCATCAGGTTGTTGACGTCGGTGCGGGCGGCGGTGACGCGCGCTTCGGCGGCACGGTCCAGCACGTTCGGGACGATCAGCGCCGCCAGCACGCCGATGATCACCAGCACGACCATCAGTTCGATCAGCGTGAAGCCGCGGTGGCGACGCGGGGCTTGAAGAGAGGCTCGGGTCATAAGAGTGTCAGCAACAATCACGTTACCGTTCGGAGGTGAACGATCAATCATAATCGTCGAATGACTGCGAGATTGTCGGCATTCGTAATCTGGGCCCTGGTGGCCGGATCCATCGTGTTCTGGGGGATGCGCCTGTTCGTGCGGCCGACCCCTGCGCCTTCCAATGCGGTGACGGTGGCGACCTCGGTCGGCCTGCGCGGCGACCTGACGCGGCTGCTCGGTGCCGAGCCGGTCGCGGCCGTGGCCGAGGTCTCGCCGGCCGCCAACCGCTTCAAGCTGATCGGCGTGATGGCGGCGAAGAACAGTCCCGAGGGGTCGGCCCCGGGCGTCGCACTGATCGCGGTTGATGGCAAGCCGGCGCGGGCGTTCCTGGCCGGCGCGCGTGTCGACGAGAACTGGATCCTGCAGACCGTGAGCCTGCGCACCGCGTCGATCGGCCCGCTGCAGGGGACGCCGGCGCTGGTGCTCGAGATTCCGGCGCTGCCGCCGCCGGCGACCGGCAGCCTGCCGCCGGTCGATACCGCGTCGATGCAGTCCTCGCCGCCGCCGATGCAACCCGCACCGCCGCAGATGCAGCCGGCACCGCCGATGCCGGCCGTGCAGGGCGCCATTCCGCCGCCGCCGACGTCGCAATCGAAGGGCGGCAACAACATGGGGCGCCCTCGCGCACCCTATGTGAAACCAGGCGAAACGGCGCGCTGATGACAGCCCCTCGGTCGACGGGTACGTCGACCGATCCCCCGAGGGGATCCGGGCCGGCTTGGGGCGRCCCGGCGCTCGGCCCGGCTTTGCTCAGTCGCGGGTGAAGCGCCCCGGTCCCGAATTGCCCGCCGGACCGAACTCCGCCGGCAGCGACGGCCCCGGATCCTCGCCCTCCGCGACCTCGGTCAACAGCGCCGCGGCGCTGCGCACCAGCGGCCATGCCAGCGTCGCGCCGGTGCCGTCGGTGCTCTCCATGCCCAGCTCCAGCAGCGCGAGCGCGTGGAACAGGCCCAGTGTCTGCGTGAGACCGGGATGGCTGTGGCTGCGGCAGAACACGCAGTAGTCGGTGACGGTCGGCGCGATGCGCGAGGCCACCATCAGCGCAGCGCAGGCCGGCACGCCGTCGGCCATGATCAGGTGGCGCTTGCTCGATGCGACGAGCATCACGCCCACCATCATCGCGATCTCGAAACCACCGTAGGCCGCGAGCACCTCGACCGGGTCGGTGACGTCGCGGTGGCGGCCCTGTGCGCCCTGCAGCACCATCAGCAGCCGGGCTTCGTGGTCGGCGCGCGCGCCGGGGCCGCCGAACACCAGGTCGCGGATCGGCTCGCCGGACAAGCCCGACAGCACCAGCGCCGCGCTCTCGTGCGAACCGACACCGACGCCGGCGCAGGCGATCACGTTGCCGGGCAGCGCATCGGCGATCTCCATGCCGGCGCGGATCGCGGCATGCGCCTGGTCGAGCGTCATCGCGACATTGACCCGCGCGTTGCGCGTGCCGTGGGCGATCTTGCGGGCCATCAGCCGCGGGTGCGGCGCCACCGCCTCGGCGACGCCGCAGTCGACGACGCTCAGCTCCAGCCCCTGGATGCGCGCGAACACCGACACCGGCAGCTGCGAAGCCAGCAGGTTCTGCACCAGCCTGGCCGTCGAGGGCTGGCCGACCGGGCTGATGCCGTCGACCGCCAGGCCGTGGTCGGACGCGAACAGCGCGATCTGCGGCGAGCTGAAGCGCGGCTTCAGCGTGTTCTGGATCAGGCCCAGGCGCACCGCGAGCGGCTCGAGCTCGCCCAGGTTGCCGGTCACCTCGCTGCGGCGCTTCAGCTTCTCGCGCAGGGCCTGCTCGAGAAGGGGGTTGGCCGTGGGAGAGATCAGCGAACGGTTGACGGACATGGGCAGGGTGTTGGATCGTGCCGGAGGGGTCGTCATGGAATTCGCCCCGGCGTCACCGTCACTTCGACTTCGATTTCGACCTCGATTGGCGAGCACGGATTGTGGGGCTGCTTGCGCGGCTGCGGCAATGGTGTGTCATCCCTAAGCTGGGTGGTGTCCGTGCACACGATGGGTGTCAGCGCAGGAACAGCCGGTAGACCGGGTTGTCGGTTTCGTCGACACACGGGTAGGCGAGGCCTTCGAGGAACGCCTTGAAGGCCTTCTTGTCACCGCGCGGCACCTGGATGCCGACCAGGATGCGGCCGTAGTCGGCGCCCTGGTTGCGGTAGTGGAACAGGCTGATGTTCCAGTCCGGGTGCATCGACGACAGGAAGCGCATCAGCGCGCCCGGGCGTTCGGGAAACACGAAGCGGTACAGCCGCTCCTCGCGCGCGAGTTCGCTGCGCCCGCCCACCATGTGGCGCACATGCTGCTTGGCCAGTTCGTCGTCGGTCAGGTCGATGGTGTCGAAGCCGTGCTTGCCGAAGCTGCGCGCGATCTTCGCCGACTCGCCGCGGTTGCTGGTGGCCAGGCCGACGAACACATGCGCCTGGTTCGCATCCGAGATGCGGTAGTTGAACTCGGTGACGCTGCGCGCGCCGATCAGCTCGCACAGGCGGCGGAAGCTGCCGTGCTCCTCGGGGATCGTCACCGCGAACAGCGCCTCGCGCTCCTCGCCGACCTCGGCGCGCTCCGCGACGAAGCGCAGCCGGTCGAAGTTCATGTTCGCGCCGGTGGTGATCGCGACCAGCGTGCGACCCTTCAGCTTGTGCGTCTCGGCGTACTGCTTGATGGCCGCCACGCCGAGCGCGCCGGCCGGCTCGAGGATGCTGCGGGTGTCCTGGAACACGTCCTTGATGGCGGCGCAGGCCGCGTCGGTGTCGACGAGCACGAAGTCGTCGACCAGCTCGCGCGTCAGCCGGAAGGTCTCTTCGCCGACCAGCTTGACGGCCGTGCCGTCCGAGAACAGGCCGACGTCGCTCAGCTGCACGCGCTTGCCGGCCTTGACCGAGCGCACCATCGCGTCGGAGTCGGACGTCTGCACGCCGATCACCTTGATCTCGGGCCGCACCGCCTTGATGTACGCGGCGATGCCGGCGATCAGGCCGCCGCCGCCGATCGCGACGAACACCGCGTCGATCGGACCCTGGTGCTGGCGCAGGATCTCCATCGCGATGGTGCCCTGGCCGGCGATCACGTCGGGGTCGTCGAACGGGTGCACGAAGGTGAGGCCGCGGGCCTTCTCGAGTTCCAGCGCGTGCACGTAGGCGTCGGAGTAGCTGTCACCGTGCAGCACGACCTCGCCGCCGAGGGCGCGCACCGCGTCGATCTTCACGCGCGGCGTCGTCACGGGCATCACGACGACGGCCTGGCAGCCGAGCTTGTGGGCGCCGAGCGCCACGCCCTGCGCATGGTTGCCGGCCGAGGCGCAGATCACGCCGCGCTTCAGCGCCACGCTGTCCAGGTGGGCCATCTTGTTGTAGGCGCCGCGCAGCTTGAAGCTGAATACCGGCTGGCTGTCCTCGCGCTTGAGCAGCACCTGGTTGCCGACGCGCTTCGAGAGGCTGCGTGCGGCCTCGAGCGGCGTCTCGTCGGCCACGTCGTAGACCTTGGCCGTCAGGATCTTCTGCAGGTAATCGGACAGGCCGAGCGGCGAGCCGGCGGCTCTGGCGGGCGCGGGGCGCGATGTTTTCGGACGAGCGGCGCCGGCCATCGGGAGACTCCTCGGAGGGGTTGTTCTGGGGGCGCCGGATGATACGTCGTCAGTGACCACCAACCGCGCAGGCAGAAAAAAGCCCAAGTCATTGCTGACTTGGGCTGAATCCACCAATGGAGGAGGTGGAGGAGACAAACGGTGATGTCCCGGAAGACATCGATTGCGCGAGTGTAGCTGCAGTCATGTTGCGCCGCAATATGGGCGAGGGGCTTCGGCGACGCTGCCGGGCGTGGGGTTGTGACGGGATGCACAATGCCGGTCGCCCGTTGCGGCGGATGTGGCGGTTTTGCGAAGGCCTGGAGTCAGACGATGGAATGCACGATCAACTGGATGCCCGCGACCGGGATGGGCATGGTGGCCGAGACCGGCAGCGGCCATGTGCTGCTGATGGACGGCGCGCCCGACGGCGGCGGCCGCAACCTCGCGCCGCGCCCGATGGAGACGGTGCTCGCCGGCACTGGCGGCTGCACCGCCTACGACGTGGTGCTGATCCTGAAGCGCGGCCGCCACGAGGTGACCGGCTGCCAGGTGAAGATGCAGGCCGAGCGGGCGCCGGCCGACCCGAAGGTCTTCACGAAAATCCACCTGCACTTCACCGTCAGCGGCAAGGGCTTGCCGGCGCAGGCGGTCGAGCGGGCGATCCAGATGTCGCACGACAAGTATTGCTCGGCCACCATCATGCTGGCGAAGACGGCCGAGATCACGACCAGCTTCGAGATCGTCGACGCCTGATCGTCGTCGGAGCCCGTCAGATGCGGTGCGCGGTGGCCGTCATGACGCGGGCCGCCAGGCGCATCGCGGTGCGCACCGGCCACGGCAGCGCGATGCCGCCAGCTGCGCTGGCGTCTTCCGCGTGGCGGGCTTCGTCGTCCTTCATCTGCTGCACGATGGCACGCGACGCGTCGTCGGCGGCGGGCAATTGCTCGTCGTGGCCGGCCAGGTGCGCCTCGACCTGGCGTTCGGTCTCGACGATGAAGCCCAGGCTGATGCGGTCGCCCGCCAGGCCGGCCGCCCAGCCGATGCCGAAGGCGCCGGCGTACCACAGCGGGTTCAGCAGGCTGCGGTGGGTCTGCAATYCGACGAGCCGCTGGTGCGTCCACGACAGGTGGTCGGCCTCCTCGCGCGCCGCCGATTCGCAGTGCGCGCGCAACGCCGGATCGCGCGCCGTCAGCGCCTGCGCCTGGTAGAGCGCCTGGGCGCAGACCTCGCCGACGTGGTTGACGCGCATCAAGGCGCCGGACAGCTGCTGTTCGGCACGCGTGAGGGCCGGCAGCGTGCGGGCCGGCGTGGGCTTGGAGGCGGCGCCGGGTGTCGGCGCGGCGAGGGTCCTGAGGGCGCTGTCGGCTGCGCCCAGCCAGTGATCGAGACGCGAGAGCGAGCGGCCGGGAGGTGCGATGGAAGGCATGTGCGCAGGATACCGAACAGGCGTCCGCGCCGGCATGCGCCAGCGCAGCAAGCACGCTTTCGTGTCGATTCCGTGCACGTTGTGCTCAGACAACACAAGCCCCCAATGCAGCGCCACGAGCCTTTGCTTACATGCCGCGCTCTGGTGCAATACGCCAACTTCCACTGAGGAGGTTGGCTCGGTCTGTCCCCGGCGGGGATTCTGGTGACCGGGACCTCTTGTTCAACTTAGGAGATCGTCGCAATGAAAAAATCTCTACTCGTTCTCGCAGCTCTGGGCGCGTTTGCCGGTGCAGCTTCGGCGCAATCGTCGGTCACGCTGTTCGGCATCGTCGACGTCAACGCCCGCTACACCAAGAACGGTGACCTGAAGGTCAAGTCGCTGAGCACCRACGGCCTCAACAGCAGCCGTCTGGGCTTCCGCGGTGTCGAAGACCTGGGTGGCGGCCTGAAGGCTGGCTTCTGGCTGGAAACGAGCTTCGCTGCCGACTCGGGCAACGGCGGCACCACCAGCAACGGCACGAACCGTTTCTGGCACCGTCGTTCGACCGTCAGCCTGCTCGGCAACTTCGGTGAAATCCGTGCCGGCCGCGAACTGACCGCGACCTACACGGGCTTTGCCGACTACGACGTGATGGGCACGAACGGTGTTGGTGACGTCGGTCACTTCAACGCTCCCTCGACCGTCGGTGCAACCCTGGTTGACACGGCCACCCGTGCCGACAACATGGTCAGCTACTACACCCCGGCTCTGGGCGGTCTGTATGCCCGCGCTTCGGTGGCTGCCGGTGAAGGCACCCCGGGCAAGAAGCACATCGCCGGTCGTATCGGCTACGCTGCTGGTCCCCTGGACGTGTCGGGCTCGTATGGCACGACCGATGCCAACGCCGCTGAAGACAAGTACAAGAAGGGCAACTTCGGCGCTTCGTACGACTTCGGCGTCGTCAAGGTGATGGGCTTCGTGTCGCAAGCCAAGTTCCTGGATGCCAAGCAGAACGTGATTCAAGGCGGTGTGTCGGTGCCGTTCGGCCCGACCACGCTGCGCGCGAACTACGTGCGTGTGGATGCCAAGGGCAAGATCGGCGCGACGAGCATCGATGCTGACGATGCGAACCAGTTCTCGCTGGGCGCGACCTACGACCTGTCCAAGCGCACCGCGCTGTACTCGTCGTACGCCCAGATCAAGAACAAGGGTGCTGCGAAGTTCGCCGTGGCCGGTGGTTCGGCCACCAGCCTCCCGAACATCGCTGCTGGCCAGAAGTCGCAAGGCTTCGAAGCTGGTATCCGCCACTCGTTCTGATCGCTGCGGCACGGCTTGCCGTGCCTCTCTGATCCAGTTCGTTCAAAGGCCGCCTTCGGGCGGCCTTTTTCATGGGCATGTCACCTGAGTGACACGAATTGACACAACAAGAACGAACCAGGCTTCGTCGCAATCAAGGTTTACGCCAGTGAACGCGTAGCAACAGGAAAGCGCACGACCGTGCTGCTTCAATGACAATTCCTGCAACAAGAAGTTCGCTACCGACAACAGGAGACAACTGTGAGAAAGACGATCTTGGTGACTGCGGCGCTCGCTGCAATGGGTTCTTCGGCATTCGCGCAGTCGAGTGTCACGATCTACGGCATCGTCGACGTGGCGGTGCGGCACACGTCGAACGAACAGAATGCCGGGCAGGCCGAAGCCGGCATGTGGCGCGAAATCGGCGGCGGCATGTCGCAAAGCCGACTCGGCATCAACACCGTCGAAGACCTCGGTGGCGGCATGAAGGCGCTGGTCAACCTGGAGCACCGCCTGTTGCCCGACAACGGCACGCAGGCGGCCACACAGTTCTGGCAGCAGTCCTGGGTCGGCTTGCAGACCGGCTTCGGTCGCGTGACCCTCGGCCGCCAGTACAACGTGCTGTTCGACGTCGTCACCAGCACCTACGCGTCCTACCCCTATTCGCCGTACTTCGAGGCCTACAAGCCGGAGATCGGTTTCGCGGTGGGCGCGCGCGCTGACAACATGGTCAAGTACCTGATCGAAGTCGGCCCGGTGCGCGCTGCGCTGCAGGTGTCGGCCGGAGAAGGTTCGGCCACCGGTGGGAAAACCGTGGGCGGCTACCTGCGCTATTCGGACAGCGGCATCGGTGCCGGCGTGGGCTACGAAGAATACGAGTTCGCCTCGGAGAAGAAGTTGAAGGCCACGACCTTCGGTGCGTCGTACAAGACCGGCCCCTGGTACTTCAATGTCGGCTGGGGTGAGAACAAGGTCGACTCCGGTCTAACGGCCACCGACAGGGCGACGCTCGGCGCCTTCTGGACCGGCTCCGCCAACGGCGGCTTTGGCGGCGCGGCCTTCCTGGCCGCCGACAAGCGCCAGATCTGGAGCGTCGGCACCAACTTCCAGGCCACGACCGAACTGAACCTTGGCATCCACTATTTCCATGCGAAGCAAAGCGGGCCGCTTGCATCGGCCGATGCCACCGCGAAATTCCTGACCGCCGCTGCCGACTATGCGCTGTCGAAGCGCACCGACGCCTACCTCGAAGCCGACACCACCAAGCTGACTGGCAATGTCAGCCTCAACGGTGCCGGCGGTGCAGCCAACGGCGCCCAGAAGCGCAATGGCTTCACGATCGGGCTGCGCCACCGCTTCTGATCGACGACGCCTTCTCCAGCCAGGGCCGCCACCGAGCGGCCCTTTTTCATGCATGCGCACCCCCGGGCCCCTCGTTTGCCCGAGGCGGTTCGGAAGTTGCTTCGGAAGTAAAGTCACGCGGGACCTTTCGGGACCTCTTTCACCCACGCATGCTCGCTTTCATCATTCGCCGGTTCCTGCAGGCCATCGTCGTGATGCTGTCGGTGGCCTTCATCTCCTTCATGCTGTTCCAGTACGTCGGCGACCCGGTCACCAACCTGCTCGGCCAGGAGGCCACGCCCGCCCAGCGTGCACAGCTGCGCGCCGATCTGGGGCTCGACAAGCCGTTTCCGATCCAGTTCGCACGCTTCGTCGGCAATGCGGTGCAGGGCGAGTTCGGCCTCAGCCTGCGCCAGGGCCGCAAGGTCTCGTCGCTGATCGTCGAACGCCTGCCGGCGACGCTCGAGCTGTCGCTGGTGGCAGCCGTCATTGCGCTCGCGGTCGGCATTCCGTTCGGCGTCTATGCCGCGCTGCGCCGTGGCAGCGCGCTGTCGCAGGGCCTGATGACGCTCTCGCTGCTCGGCGTCTCGCTGCCCACGTTCCTGATCGGCATCCTGCTGATCTACGTCTTCGCCGTCACGCTGAAGTGGCTGCCGAGCTTTTCACGCGGCGAGGTGGTCGCCTTCGGTTCGTGGACCTCGGGTTTCTTCACGGTCGACGGCTGGCGCCACCTGATCCTGCCGTCGATCACGCTCGCGGCCTTCCAGTTGACGCTGATCATGCGGCTCGTGCGCTCGGAGATGCTCGAGGTGCTGCGGGCCGACTACATCCGGTTCGCGCGTGCACGCGGCCTGCCGAACCGGGTCGTCTATTTCTCGCATGCGCTGCGCAACACGCTGGTGCCGGTGATCACGATCACCGGGCTGCAGCTGGGCGCGTTGATCGCGTTCGCCATCATCACCGAGCAGGTGTTCCAGTGGCCCGGCATGGGGCTGCTGTTCATCCAGGCCGTCACGTTCGCCGACATCCCGGTGATGGCCGCCTACCTCTGCCTGATCGCGTTGATCTTCGTCGTGATCAACCTGGTCGTCGATCTTCTCTACTTTGCCGTCGACCCGCGCCTGCGCGTCGAGCGCACGGCAGGAGCCCACTGATGATGCGCGAATCTGCCCCCCTGGCCGCGTCGGGTGCCTACCAGCGGCTGGCCGGCTGGCAGCCCGAGTTGATGGCGTTCCGCCGCGACCTGCATGCCCACCCGGAGCTGGGTTTCGAGGAGGTGCGCACCGCCTCCAAGGTGGTCGAGGCGTTGCGCGTGTGCGGCGTCGACGAGGTCCACACCGGCATCGGCAAGACCGGCGTGGTCGGCGTGATCCGCGGCAGCCGCCCGGCTGGTGCGCATGGCGCGAAAGCCATCGGCCTGCGTGCCGACATGGACGCCCTGCCGATGCGCGAAGAGAACGACTTCCCGTGGCGATCTGCCACCCAGGGCCTGATGCACGGCTGCGGCCACGACGGCCACACCGCGATGCTGGTGGGCACGGCGCGCTACCTGGCCCAGACCCGGCAGTTCGCCGGCGACGCGGTGCTGATCTTCCAGCCGGGCGAAGAAGGCTTCGCCGGCGCGAAGGCGATGATCGACGACGGCCTGTTCGACCGCTTCCCGGTCGATTCGGTCTACGCGATGCACAACTGGCCGAGCATGCAGCCCGGCACGATCGGCCTGAACATGGGCGCGATGATGGCGGCCGCCGACCGCATCGAGATCACCGTCAACGGCCGCGGCGGCCACGGTGCGCACCCGTACATGGCGATCGATCCGGTGCTGGTTGCCGCGCACATCATCACCGCGGCGCAAAGCCTGGTGTCGCGCAACGTCAATCCGCTCGACAGCGCCGTCGTGAGCCTGTGCGCGATGCAGGCCGGCGACCTGGGCGCGTTCAGCGTGATCCCCCGCCAGGCGAAGCTGATGGGCACCGTGCGCACGTTCAAGCGCGAAGTGCAGGACCTGATCGAGGAGCGCCTGGGCCGCCTCGCCGAATCGGTCGCGCTCGGTTTCGGCGCGACCGCGAGCCTCGACTACCAGCGCGTCTACCCGGCGACGATCAACACGCCGCGCGAGGCCGCTTTCGCGGCCGATGTCGCAGCGAGCCTGGTCGGCGAGGACAAGGTGGTGCGCGAGCTCGTGCCGAGCATGGGCGCCGAGGATTTCTCGTTCATGCTGCAGGCCCGCCCCGGCGCCTACCTGCGCATCGGGCAGGGCGGCGAGGGCGGCTGCTTCCTGCACAGCACGCGCTACGACTTCAACGACGAGATCCTTCCGCTCGGCAGCGCCCTGCTCGCGACCCTGGTCGAGCGCGCGATGCCGCTGTAGCCGCCTCCACCTGCCGCGGCCGCGCTGCCGGCCGCCGCGCCACCCCGACGTTCGTTCATCCCCCAAGGAGTCCACGATGAAGCTGAAACCCACCCTGCTCGCGGCTGCGCTGTTCCTGTCGTGCGGCATGGCCGGTGCCGTGACCCTGCGCGTCGCCAACCAGGGCGATGCGCAGTCGATGGACCCGCATTCGCTGAACGAGACGCTGCAGCTCACCTTCACCGGCAACGTCTACGAGCCGCTGATCGGCCGCGACAAGAAGCTCGCGCTCGCGCCGATCCTCGCCACCGAGTGGAAGCAGACCTCGCCGACGGTGTGGCGCTTCGAGCTGCGCAAGGGCGTGACCTTCCACGATGGCACGCCGTTCAGTGCCGACGACGTGGTGTTCTCGCTGAAGCGCGCGGCCGGCGAGGGCTCCGACATGCAGAGCTACACCTCGCCCTTCAAGGAGGTGCGCAAGGTCGGCCCGCTGACGGTGGAGATCGAGACGCTCGCGCCGTTCCCGATCCTGCCGGACGTGCTGACCAACGTCTTCATGATGAGCAGGAAGTGGTGCGAGGACAACAAGGCCGTGATCCCGGTCGATCGCCGCAAGGGCATCGAGAACACCGCGAGCTTCAAGGCCAACGGCACCGGCCCGTTCCGGCTGAAGGAGCGCCAGCCGTCGGCGCGCACCGTGCTGGTCCGCAACGGCACCTGGTGGGGCAAGGTCGAAGGCAATGTCGACGAGGTGATCTTCACGCCGATCGGCAGCGCTCCCACGCGCGTCGCGGCGCTGCTGTCCGGCGAAGTCGACGTGATCGAGCCGGTGCCGCTGCAGGACATCGATCGCATCAAGTCGTCGCCGAACCTGAAGGTGTCGCAGGGCCCCGAACTGCGCACGATCTTCCTCGGCATGGACCAGAAGCGCGACGAGTTGCAGTTCTCGAGCGTCAAGGGCAGGAACCCGTTCAAGGACAAGCGCGTGCGCCAGGCCTTCTACCAGGCGATCGACATCGAGACGATCAGGAACCGCGTGATGCGCGGTGCATCGCTGCCGTCGGCGCTGATGGTGGGGCCGGGCATCCGCGGCTTCACGCCGGAGCAGAACAAGCGCCTGCCGTATGACGTCGACGCGGCGAAGAAGCTGCTGGCCGAGGCCGGCTACCCGGCCGGCTTCGAGGTCGGCCTGAACTGCCCGAACGACCGCTACGTCAACGACGCCGACATCTGCCAGGCGGTGGCCGCCAACCTCGCACGCATCGGCGTGAAGGTGAACCTGCAGACCGAGACCAAGAACACCTATTTCCCGAAGATCCTGCGCCGCGACACCAGCTTCTACCTGCTGGGCTGGACGCCGAGCACCTACGACGCCCACAACGCGCTGACCTCGCTGATGGCCACGCCGACCGACAAGGGCCAGGGCCAGTTCAACCTCGGCTCGTACAGCAACCCGAAGGTCGACGAGCTGACGCTGAAGATCCAGAGCGAGACCGACCAGGCGAAGCGCAACGCGATGATCAAGGAGGCGTTCGAGCTGCATGCCAACGACGTCGGCCACATCCCGTTGCACCAGCAGGCGCTCGCCTCGGCGATGAAGAAGAACGTCGACATCGTCCAGCTGCCCGACAACTTCATGCCCTACAAGTGGGTGGTCGTGAAATGAAGTCGGCGCTGCGGAGGTTCTTCGACGGCGACCTCTGGTACAGCTTCCGCCGCTCGCCGACCGCGATGGTGGCCGCGGTCGTCGCCTTCACCTGCATCTTCTGCGCGCTGTTCGCCGAACTGGTCGCGCCGCACAACCCGATGGACCTTGCCACGCTGGAGCTTGCCGACTCGCGGCTGCCGCCGGCCTGGCTGCCCGAAGGCAGCTCGAAATACCTGCTCGGCACCGACGACCAGGGCCGCGACATCCTGTCGGCGCTGATGTACGGCTCGCGCATCTCGCTGCTGGTGGGCGTCGCCTCGGTGCTGGTGTCGCTCGCGGTCGGCGTGTCGCTCGGGCTGCTGGCCGGCTTCGTCGGCGGCAAGACCGATGCCTTCATCATGCGGCTGTGCGACGTGATGCTGTCGTTCCCGTCGATCCTGGTCGCGCTGCTGATCGACGGCATCGGACGGGCGGTGTTCCCGAATGCGCACGAAGGCCTCGCGTTCGCGGTGCTGATCGTCGCGATCTCGCTGACCGGCTGGGTGCAGTACGCGCGCACGGTGCGCGGCTCGACGCTGGTCGAGCGCAACAAGGAGTACGTGCAGGCGGCGCGCGTGATCGGCGTGCCGACGCTGCGCATCATGCGGCGCCACGTGCTGCCCAATGTCACCGGGCCGGTGATGGTGCTGGCGACGATCCAGGTGGCGTCGGCGATCCTGATCGAGGCCACGTTGTCTTTCCTCGGCGTCGGCGTGCCCCCGACCTCGCCGTCGCTCGGCACGCTGATCCGTGTCGGCAACGACCTGCTGTTCTCCGGCGAGTGGTGGATCACGCTCTACCCCGGCGCGATGCTGGTGATGATCGCGCTGAGCGTGAACCTGCTCGGCGACTGGCTGCGCGATGCGTTGAACCCGAAATTGCGCTGACCATGACCGCCTTGCTTGAAGTGAAGAACCTGCGCGTCGAGTTCCCGACGCGGCGCGGCACGCTGGTGGCGCTCGACGACGTCTCGTTCGACATCGCGCCCGGCGAGATCCTCGGCGTGGTCGGCGAATCGGGGGCCGGCAAGTCGCTGACCGGTGCCGCGATCATCGGCCTGCTCGACCCGCCCGGCCGCGTGGCGTCCGGCGAGATCCGCTTCCAGGGCCGGCGCATCGACAACCTGCCGTACGAGCAGATGCGCCGCATGCGCGGCAAGCACATCGGCGCGATCTTCCAGGATCCGCTGACCTCGCTGAATCCGTTGTTCACCGTCGGCCGCCAGCTCGTCGAGACGATCCGGACCCACCTGCCGCTCGATGCGGCGCAGGCACGGCAGCGCGCGATCGAGCTGCTGAAGGAGACCGGCATCCCGGCCGCCGAGGCGCGCATCGACCAGTACCCGCACCAGTTCTCCGGCGGCATGCGCCAGCGCGTGGTGATCGCGCTCGCGCTGGCCGGCAACCCGCAGCTGATCGTCGCCGACGAGCCGACCACCGCGCTGGACGTGTCGATCCAGGCGCAGATCATTTCGCTGCTGAAGCGGCTGTGCAAGGAGCACGGTGCGGCGGTGATGCTGGTCACGCACGACATGGGCGTGATCGCCGAGACCTGCGACCGCGTCGCGGTGATGTACGCCGGCCGCGTGGCCGAGATCGGCCCGGTGAACGACGTGATCCATGCGCCGGCGCACCCCTACACCGCCGGGCTGATGGGCTCGATCCCCGCGATGGACCTCGACCGCGAGCGCCTGCTGCAGATCGACGGCGCGATGCCGCGGCTGAACGCGATTCCGCCCGGCTGTGCGTTCAATCCGCGCTGCCCGAAGGCCTTCGGGCGCTGTCGTGAAGAACGCCCCGACCTGCTCGAAGCCGGGGCGACCCGGGCCGCCTGCTGGCTTCACGACAGGTCGGTGGCAGCCGTCGCAGGGGCCACGCCATGAACGTGCTCGTGGAAGTGCGCGACCTGGTGAAGACCTTCGACGTCTCGGCGCCGTGGCTGAACCGCGTGATCGAGCGCAAGCCGCGCCAGCAGGTGCATGCGGTGGACGGCGTCAGCTTCTCGATCGAACGTGGCACCACGCTCGCGCTGGTGGGCGAATCGGGCTGCGGCAAGAGCACCGTCGCGCGGCTGCTGGTGGGCCTGCAGGCGCCGACCGCCGGCGAGGTGCATTTCGGCCACAAGAACATCGCGCTGACGCTGGCCAGCCAGGAGGCGGCCGCGTTGCGCCGGCGCATGCAGATGATCTTCCAGGATCCGTTCGCAAGCCTGAACCCGCGCTGGAAGGTGCAGCAGGTCGTCGCCGAGCCGCTGACCGAGCACGGGCTGATCACCGACCGGGCGCAACTGAAGGCCAAGGTCGGCGAGCTGCTGCAGTCGGTCGGCCTCGCGAGCGGGGACATGGAGAAGTTCCCGCACCAGTTCTCCGGCGGGCAGCGGCAGCGCATCTCGATCGCACGGGCACTGGCCACCGAGCCGGAGTTCCTGGTCTGCGACGAACCGACCTCGGCGCTCGACGTCTCGGTGCAGGCCCAGGTGCTCAACATCATGAAGGACCTGCAGCGCAGCCGCGGGCTGACCTACCTGTTCATCTCGCACAACCTCGCGGTGGTGCGGCACGTCAGCGACCAGGTGGGCGTGATGTACCTCGGCCGCGTCGTCGAGCTGGCGCCGAAGGCGGAGCTCTTCGCGCGGCCGCGGCACCCGTACACGCGCATGCTGCTGGATGCGATTCCGGACATCGCGATGAGCGGGCGGGCCCGCACGCCGGTGCAGGGCGAGGTGCCGAATCCGCTGAGCCCGCCGAGCGGCTGCTCGTTCCACCCGCGCTGCCCGCATGCGAACGAGCGTTGCAAGCTGGAGCGGCCGGCGCTGTTGTCGCTCAACGGCATCCAGGTGGCCTGCCACGCGGTGGCAGAAGGACGGCTCTAGCCGGGCAGCAGGTGCTCGCCGGCAAACAGCGCGGCAGCGTCTTCGCGGTCGCGGATCAGCCAGGCCTGCGAGCCCGACACCAGCACCTCGGCCGCGCGCGGCCGGGTGTTGTAGTTGCTGGCCATGCTCATGCCGTAGGCGCCGGCGGACAGCACCGCGACGCGGTCGCCGGGTTGCACGGCCAGGACGCGGTCGCGCCCGAGCCAGTCGCCCGATTCGCAGACCGGGCCGACCACGTCCCAGGTCAAGGCGGCCGTGGCTCGCGTGCGGCAGGGCACGATGCCCATCCAGGCCTCGTACATCGCCGGACGGGCGAGGTCGTTCATCGCGGCATCGACGATGCAGAAATTCTTCTCGTCGCCAGGCTTCAGGTACAGCACCTCGGCGAGCAGCACGCCGGCATTGCCGACCAGCGAGCGGCCCGGCTCGAACAGCACCTTGCGGTGGCCGTGGCCGCGGGCGTCGATGCGCTCGAGCAGTTGCGCGACCAGCACGCCGGCCTCGGGCGGTGTTTCATCGGTGTAGGTGATGCCCAGGCCGCCGCCGACGTCGACGTGGTGCAGCCGGATGCCCTGGGCTTCGACCGCCTCGACCAGGTCGAGCAGCCGGTCCAGCGCATCGAGGTAGGGCGTGGCCTCGGTGATCTGCGAGCCGATGTGGCAGTCGATGCCGACGACCTCCAGGCCCGGCAGCGCGGCGGCGCGCTGGTAGGTGGCGACCGCACGCTCGTGCGCGACGCCGAACTTGTTGCCCTTCAGGCCGGTGGAGATGTAGGGGTGGGTGCCGGCGTCGACATCGGGGTTCACGCGCAGGCTGACGCGGGCGGTGCGGTCGGCGGCGACGGCCACCTGCGACAGCAGTTCGAGCTCGGGCTCGCTCTCGACGTTGAAGCACAGCACGCCGGCCTCGAGGGCGTCGCGCATCTCGGTGCGGGTCTTGCCGACGCCCGAGAACACGATGCGCGACGCGGGCGCGCCGGCCGCCAGCACGCGCTTCAGTTCGCCGCCGGAGACGATGTCGAAGCCGCAGCCGGCCTGCGCGAAGGTCTGCAGCACGGCCAGGTTCGAGTTCGCCTTCATCGCGTAGCAGATCAGGTGATCGCGGCCGGCCAGCGCACGCTGGTAGCTGCCGAGTGCCGCCAGCATCGCCGCCTGCGAGTACACGTACAGCGGTGTGCCGAAGCGGTCGGCGAGCGCGTTCAACGCGCAGTCTTCGATGAAGAGATCGGCGCCGCGGTAGGCGACGTAGGGCGAACCGGGCAGGGTCATGGGGTCAGCGGGGCGCAGAGGCGGGAGAGGATGCGGAGGGCGCCGCGGCAGGCGGCGAGGGCAGCTTCAGCGGCCCTTTCTGGCCGCAGGCCGCGAGCGCGGCCAGCAAAGACATCGATGCGCCCAGTGTTGAAAGGCGTGTCGCTACACTGCGCTGCTGCTGAAACATGCGAACAATTCTACCGGCCATGACTGTCGAGATCGTCCCCACGCCCCTGAGCGATGCCCAGTTCCACGCGCTGACGGGCGCCATCCTGTCGAGCATCGAGGCGAGCGTCGACGCCTGGCTGCAGGACGACGTGATCGACATCGACGCATCGCGCACCGGCGGCTTGCTGGAGATGGGATTCCCGAACGGCAGCAAGCTGGTGATCAACACGCAGCCGCCGCTGCACGAGCTGTGGCTGGCCGCGCGCTCGGGCGGCTACCACTACAAGCACGTCGGCGGCCGCTGGCTCGACACGCGGGAAGGGCGGGAGTTCTTCGCGGACCTCTCGGCCTGCGCGAGCGAGCAGGGCGGGATGCCGCTGCACTTCGCCCCGCCGGCCTGAGATCCTGCCTAGCGCTTGAAGAGGTCGAGGATGCCCTTCTTCTCGTCCTCGCTCGGCGGGGTGGGCAGCTTCTCTTCCAGGCCGAGGCTGCTGACGCCGCTGCCGTGGGTGTACTCCTCGTAGTACCACTCGCCACCCAGGTTGACCACGCCCTCCGGGGCTGACGGCTCCTCGACCGGCACGCCCTTCAGCGTCTGCTGCATGTAGTCGATCCACACCGGCAGCGACAGGCCGCCGCCGGTCTCGCGGTCGCCCAGCTTGCGCGGGTTGTCGTAGCCGATCCACACCACGCCGACCACGCTGCGCTGGAAGCCGGCGAACCAGGCGTCGTTCGAGTCGTTGGTGGTGCCGGTCTTGCCGTACACGTCAGGGCGCTTCAGCGTGCGTTGCGCATTGGCCGCCGTGCCCGAGCGCGTGACCTCCTGAAGCAGGCTTTCCATCACGAACGCGTTGCGCGCCGGCAGCGTGCGCGTGCTCTCGTCCATCGCCTGCGGAGCCGCCTCGTTCAGCACGTGGCCGCGCGAATCGGTGATCTTGCTGATCAGGAACGGGTTCAGCCGGTAGCCGCCGTTGGCGAACACGCCGTAGGCCGACGCCATCTGCAGCGGCGTCACCGAGCCCGCGCCGAGCGCCATCGTCAGGTAGGCGGGGTGCTTGTCGGGATCGAAGCCGAAGCGGGTGATCCAGTCCTGCGCATACGCCGGGCCGATCGCCTGCAGGATGCGGATCGAGATCATGTTCTTCGACTTGGCGAGGCCGCGCCGCATCGACATCGGTCCGTCGAAGGTGCCGTCGTAGTTCTTCGGCTCCCACGGCTGGCTGCCGGTGGTGCCGGCGTCGAAGAACAACGGGGCGTCGTTGATGACGGTGGCCGGCGTGAACCCCTTCTCGAGCGAGGCCGAGTAGATGAACGGCTTGAAGCTCGAACCCGGCTGGCGCCACGCCTGCGTGACGTGGTTGAACTTGCTCTTCGCATGGTCGAAGCCGCCGACCATCGTGCGCACGGCGCCGGTGCGCGGATCGAGCGAGACGAAGGCGCCTTCGACCTCGGGCAGCTGGGTGATCGACCAGTCGCCCTTCGGCAGCTTCACGAGCCGGATCACGGCGCCGGGGCGGATCTGCGTCTTCGGGTTGCCCTTTTCGGCCAGGCCGGAGGTGGCCGGCTTCAGGCCTTCGCCGGTGACGGTCAGCGATTCGCCGCTCTGCAGCACCGCCACGACCTTGCGCGGGCTCGCTTCGAGCACCACGGCAGCGCGCAGTTCGTCGTTGTCGGGGTGCTCGACCAGGGCCTCGGCGATGCGGCTGTCCAGGTCTTTCACGTTGGCCGGCAGGTCGACATAGGCCTCGGGGCCGCGGTACACCTGACGGCGCTCGAAATCCATGATGCCCTTGCGCAGCGACCGGTAGGCCACGGTCTGCTCGGACGCCTGGATGGTCAGGTAGACGTTGAGTCCGCGCGTGTAGGCCTCTTCTCCGTACTGCGAGAAGATCATCTGGCGCGCCGCCTCGGCCACGTACTCGGCGTGAACGACCACTTCAGGTGCGGCGCGGTACTTCAGTTGCTGCGCGCGTGCCGCATCGTGCTGCTCCGGCGTGATGAAGCCGTTCTCCAGCATGCGGTCGATGATGTAGAGCTGGCGCTGCGTCGCGCGCTTCGGGTTGACGATCGGGTTGTAGGCCGACGGCGCCTTCGGCAGGCCGGCCAGCATCGCGGCCTCGGCGATCGAGATGTCCTTCAGCGGCTTGCCGAAGTAGATCTCGCTGGCCGCCGCGAATCCGTGCGCGCGCTGGCCGAGGAAGATCTGGTTCATGTAGATCTCGAGGATCTGGTCCTTGCTGAGCAGGCTCTCGATCTTCAGCGCCAGCAGGATCTCGTAGATCTTGCGGGTGAACGTCTTCTCGGTGGAGAGATAGAAGTTGCGCGCCACCTGCATCGTGATCGTCGAGGCGCCCTGGCTGCGCGACTCGTTGAACTGCGCGAGGCCGGCCCGCAGCACGCCCTTGTAGTCGACGCCGCCGTGCTGGTAGAAGCGCGCGTCCTCGATCGCGAGCACCGCGTCCTGCATGACCTTGGGCACCTGGGCGAGCGGCGTGAAGTTGCGGCGCTCCTCGCCGTACTCGCCGAGCAGCACGCCGTCGGCCGAATAGACGCGCATCGGCAGCTTCGGCCGGTAGTCGACGAGGCCGCTGACCTGCGGGAGGTTCGGATACGCCACCGACAGCGCGATACCGATCACCAGCAGCAGCGCAAGCACGCCGGCCAGCGCACCCCCCACCAACCACAACAGCGCACGGCCCAGCCAGCGAGCCCAGTTGGGCAAGGGCGAGGTGGCAGAAAAAGACGATCGGCGGTTCGGGCTGGCTGCCGGGCGCTCGGACGGGCCCTCGGATTCGCTCATGGGACTCCAACAGTGGTCGCGACGATTATATGAAGCGACTTTGACCGGTCCGCATCGACCGTGAACTGCTTGGCAGCTTGTGTCGCCGGGTGCCTAGGGTTGACCCGGAATGACAATTTTTGGCTCCAGAATCCGTCACGATTTCGCAACGAGGACGGGTTGCAAGAAAAGGAAAAATCTTTGGTGCACAAAGGGTTTACTGCTAGCATTGAAGTAACTTCTTAACAATCCAGCGCACGTATCACAGCCAATTCGGTCGTCGATTCGTGTCGCGTTGGGAGATGGCCCCTTGAGCTTCCTAGACCTGTTGTTAGGCCGAAAGCATCCACCGATGATCGGCTTGGATATCAGCTCGTCCAGTGTGAAGCTGGTCGAGTTGGGCCAAAGTGCCTCCGGTGAATATGTACTCGAGCGTTTCGCCTCCGAGAGCTTCGAGAAGGGCTGGATCACCGACGGCCAGATCGAGAAATTCGACGAGGTGGCCGATGCCGTCCGCCGCGTGGTCACCAAGAGCGGCACCAAGACCAAGCAGGTCGTGCTCGCGATGCCGCAATCGGCGGTGATCACGAAGAAGATCATGCTGCCCGCCGGCTTGCGCGAAGAAGAGCTCGAGCTGCAGGTCGAATCCGAAGCCAACCAATACATCCCGTTCTCGCTCGACGAGGTGAGTCTTGACTTCTCCGTGGTCGGCCCGAGCCCCACGTCGGTGGGCGATGTCGAGGTGCTGATCGCCGCGTCGCGCAAGGATCGCGTGCAGGACCGTCAAGGCCTGGCGGAAGCCGCCGGCCTGAAGCCCGCGGTGCTCGACATCGAGTCGCATGCCTCGCGCCTGGCGATGGGCCGGCTGATCGAGGCGCTGCCGAACGAGGGCAAGGACGCCCTCGTCGCGCTGTTCGAGATCGGTGCCGACACCACCAGCCTGAAGGTGCTGCGCGACGAAGAGATGCTCTACGACCGCGACCAGGCCTTCGGCGGTTCGCAGCTGACGCAGCTGATCTCCCGCCAGTACGGCTTCTCGTTCGAGGAGGCCGAGCAGAAGAAGCTCTCGGCCGAGTTGCCGGAAGACTACGAGTCGTCGCTGCTGGTGCCGTTCGTCGACAGCCTGTCGCAGGAGATCGGGCGCGCGCTGCAGTATTTCTTCACCAGCACGCCGCACCACAAGGTGCACTACGTGATGCTGGCTGGTGGCACGGCGACCCTGCCGGGGCTGAAGGACCGCGTCACCGAGCTGACGGGCTTCGCATCGATGGTCGTCAATCCGTTCGAAAACATGAAGCTGGGCTCCGCGGTCCGCGAGAGCAAGCTGCGCCGTGAAGCGCCTTCCTACCTCACGGCCTGTGGGCTGGCGATGCGGAGGTTCTTGCAGTGATTCTGATCAACCTACTTCCGCACCGCGAAGAAAAGCGCAAGCGGCGCAAGGCGGCCTTCTTCCTGGGCTTGGCGCTGGCCGCCGCGGCGGGTCTCGCAGCCGTCGGCATGTGGTACCTGGTGCTGCAGCAGATGACGGAGAACCAGATCCACCGCAACGAATTCCTGTCGGCGGAGATCCGCAAGCTCGAGGCGCAGATCAAGGACATCGCGTCCTTGCGTGCCGAGATCGACGCGCTCAAGGCACGGCAGAAAGCGGTCGAAGACCTGCAGATCGATCGCAACCTGCCGGTTCACGTGCTCAACGAACTCGTCAAGCAGACGCCCGAAGGCGTCTATTTCAGCAGCATCAAGCAGGAAGGCCAGGTGCTGCAGCTGACCGGCATCGCGCAGACCAACGAGCGCGTGTCCGAGTTGCTGAGGAACACGAGCAACAACTCCGAATGGCTGACGAAGCCGGAGTTGGTCGAGATCAAGGCGGCCACCGTGCAGACGGCCAGCCGCGAGCAAAAGCGCCTGTTCGACTTCTCGATGCGCGTGACCATCAAGCGCCCGCAGGATGTCGACGCGGCCGCAGCTGCAGCCTCGGCCGTCGTGCCGGGTGCCGCGGCCAGCGCCGCCGTCGCTGCGAAGAAGCCCTGACCATCGAGACGCCATGGCAACGAAAGCGAAATCCGTCAACGTCGATCTGAACTCGGTCTTCGGGGCTGCCGCCTCGCAATTCCGGGGACTGAATCCCAATGAACCCGGCCAATGGCCGATGCTCCCCAAGCTTGCCACCTGGCTCGTGCTGGCCGTCATGGTGGTCGTGGTGGGCTGGTTCCTGCTGCTCGCCGGTGTCGACGAGCAGTTGCAGGCCGAGCGCGACAAGGAACCCAACCTGAAGCAGGACTACCGGGGCAAGCTGGCGCAGGCCGTGAACCTCGAAGAATTGCGCAAGCAGAAGCTGCAGGTCGAGGAATACGTGACCCAGCTCGAGAAGCAGCTGCCCGGCAAGGCCGAAATGGACGCGCTGCTGTCGGACATCAACCAGGCGGGCCTCGGCCGCGGCTTGCAGTTCGAACTGTTCCGTCCCGGCCAGGTGCTCGTGAAGGAGTACTACGCCGAACTGCCGATCTCGATCCGGGTGACGGGGCGCTACCACGACATCGGCGCGTTCGCGGCCGATGTGGCGAACCTCTCGCGCATCGTCACGCTGCACAACATGCAGATCGCGGCTGCCGGCGGCAAGGACGCTTCCGGATTGCTGGGCATGGATGCGACGGCCAGAACCTACCGCTATCTGGATCCGAACGAGATCACAGCGCAGCGCCAGGCTGCGGCGAAGGCTGCGGGAGCGAAGAAATGACGGGAACCACAATGCGTTGGCCGGCAGCTGCCTGCGCGAGCGCCATCATGGCGCTCACCCTGACCGCCTGTGGCGATGCGCAGGACGAGTTGCAGCAGTGGATCGAGCAGCAACGCCGCGAGGTGAAGCCGAACGTGACGCCGCTGTCGCCGCCGAAGAAATTCAATCCGCAGGCCTACCTGGCCGGCGCGGGCGTCGAGCCGTTCAGCACGCAGAAGCTGACGGTGGCCATCAAGCAGGAATCGCGGCAACCGAATTCGTTGCTGGCTGCGGAGATCAACCGCCGCAAGGAACCGCTCGAAGCGTATCCGCTGGACAGCATGGCGATGGTCGGCAGCGTGACCAAGCAGGGGCGCCCGTACGCGCTGCTGCGGGTCGACAACCTGCTGTACCAGGTGAAGACGGGTGACTACCTGGGCCAGAACTACGGCAAGGTCACCAAGATTTCCGAGACGGACGTCTCGCTGCGCGAAATCGTGCAGGACGCGGCGGGTGAGTGGATCGAGCGTACGAGCTCTCTTCAGCTTCAGGAACGGGCGCGGTGAAGAACATGCAGGAGAAACAGATCATGGGTAAGTGGCAAGTTCGAAGCGTTGCGCTCGCGTTGCTCTTCGGTGCGTCCTTGTCTGCGTGGGCGCAGAACGCCATCCAGTCCATCAACAGCTCCCAACAGGCGGGTGCAGAGGTCGTGCGCATCGAACTGTCCGAGCCGCTGGCGGCGGTGCCGACCGGCTTCACGGTCCAGACGCCGCCGCGCATCGCGCTCGACCTGCCCGGGGTCGGCAATGCGATGGGCAAGTCGAACCTGGACATCAACCAGGGCAACATCCGCTCGATCAACATCGCGCAGTCGGGTGATCGCACGCGGCTGGTCATGAACCTCAAGACGGCGTCCAATTATCGGGCGCAGCTCGAAGGCAAGGTGCTGGTGGTGGTGATGGAAACGTCGGCACCGGCGGGCGGCATCGCTGCCACGGCCAAGGCGCCGGTGGCGGGTGAATCGACCCGCTTTGCGGAGAATCTGAACGACGCGCCGATGCCGCTGAAGGGCATCGACTTCCGTCGCGGCCAGGACGGTGCGGGCCGGGTCGTGGTCGACCTGCCGAACAACCAGGTCGGGGTCGACATCCGCCAGCAGGGCCAGAGCCTGGTGGTCGAATTCCTGCGCTCGAACCTGCCGGAGAACCTCCGACGCAAGCTCGACGTGACCGACTTCGGCACGCCGGTGCAGAGCGTCTCGACCTTCCAGAACGGTGACCGTGTGCGCATGGTCGTCGAGCCGCGTGGTGCCTGGGAGCACAGCGCGTACCAGACCGACAACCAGTTCGTGCTGGAAGTGCGCCAGCAGAAGCAGGATCCGAACAAGCTGGTGCAGGGGCCGGGTTATGCGGGCGAGAAGCTGTCGCTGAACTTCCAGAACATCGAGGTTCGCGCGCTGCTGCAGGTCATTGCCGACTTCACCAACTTCAACGTCGTCACGAGCGACACTGTCACCGGCAACGTGACGTTGCGCCTGAAGGATGTGCCGTGGGACCAGGCGCTAGACATCATCCTGCAGGCCAAGGGCCTGGGGCTGCGCAAGTCGGGCAACGTGATCTGGATCGCCCCGAAGGATGAGCTCGCGTCGAAAGAGAAGATCGACCTCGAGGCGAAGGCGCAGATCGCCAACCTGGAGCCGGTGCGCACGCAGTCGTTCCAGCTCAACTACACGAAGGCCGAAGAAGTGGCCAAGGGCCTGACCGGTCAGAACACGACGGGTGGCAGTGGCACCGCGTCGCGCATCCTGACGACCCGTGGCAGCGTGATCTTCGAAACCCGCACCAACCAGCTGTTCGTCAGCGACATTCCCTCGAAGCTCGAGGAAGTGCAGGCGATGATCACCAAGATCGACGTGCCAGTGCGGCAGGTGCTGATCGAAGCGCGCATCGTCGAAGCGAACGACAGCTTCGGTCGCTCGCTGGGGGCGAAGCTGGGCTACTCCGACTTGCGCGGCCTCAATGGTGGCGTGCCCGGGTTCAACACGGGTGGCAACATGCGGGTCGGGGTCGGCGGCAACATCAATGCGATCGGTGTGCAGACCGGGCAGGTCACTCCTCCGCTGGTGTACAGCAATACCAATTTCGTCAGCCTGCCGGCCATCGGCCAGAACGACTACAACGCGGCGACGTTCGCGCTGTCGCTGTTCGGGGTCGGTGCCAATCGGTTCCTGAACCTGGAGCTGTCCGCGCTGGAAGCCGAGAACAAGGGCAAGATCCTGTCGAGCCCGCGCGTCATCACGGCCGACCAGGTGAAGGCGCTGATCGAGCAGGGCACGGAACTGCCGTACCAGACGGCCACGTCCAGCGGCGCGACGGCCATCCAGTTCCGCAAGGCGAACCTGAAGCTTGAAGTCACGCCGCAGATCACGCCGGAAGGCAACGTCATCCTCGACCTCGACGTGACCAAGGACACCGTGGGGCAGGTGACATCGCAGGGCCTGGCCATCGACACCAAGCATGTGCGCACGCAGGTCCTGGTGGAGAATGGCGGCACGGTCGTGATCGGTGGCATCTTCACGCAGGACGACCAGGAAAGCGTGACCAAGGTGCCTTACCTCGGCGACATTCCCTTCCTCGGCAACCTCTTCAAGACCAAGACGAAGTCGTCGAAGAAGACCGAACTGTTGATCTTCATCACGCCGAAGGTTGTGAGCGATCGCACCGCGGTGCGCTGATATGACTGGCCCCAGAAATCAGGTACTTGACATGAACTACGGTGTACTCAATCGGCTTGCCGCGGCTACCTTGATGTCGCTCGCGCTGGCGTCGTGCGGTGGGAGCGGCGATGACGAGGCGGGGTCGCCCACGGCGCTCCAGACAGTGCCGACCGACATCACCTTCCAGGGTGACGGCACCAACTGTCTGGGCGGATCCGCACAGATCTTCGTCTACGGCGGGGTGGCTCCTTATCACATCGACAACACGAACACGAGCGGGATCACGCTGAACACGACCAGTGTTGGCAACCGGGGCGGCAGCTTCACGGTGACGGTCGCGGATGGCGCCTGCATGACGACCGTCCAGGTGGTCGTGAAGGACGCGCTGGAACACCTCACGACCTTGAAGGTCAGTGCGACGCCGACCAAGCCGAGCTGACCGGCCGCTTGCGGCGGGGGGCATGTGCCGATGAGCGGCCCCGGCGAGGGACATGAGTTGCTCGCGCTGGTCGGCATGCCTGGCTCAGGCAAATCCACGATCGGCCGCCAGCTGGCGCGCCGCATCGGTTGGGACTTTCGCGATTCCGACGGCGTCATCGAGACGCGCATCGACGGTTCGATCCGCAGCTTCTTCGAGCGTGAAGGCGAAGATCGCTTTCGCGAGATCGAGTCCGCGGTGATCGGCGAGCTGAGCGGGCTGGACCGGACCGTGCTCGCGACCGGTGGCGGAGCCGTGCTGCGTGTGGACAATCGCAGGGTGCTGCGCGAACGCTGTCACGTCGTCTACCTGCGCTGCAGTCCGGACGAGCTGTACCGCCGGCTGCGGACCGACACGCAGCGGCCTCTGTTGCAGGTCGGAGATCCGCGCTCGCGGCTGCGGGAGCTGTTCACGCAAAGAGACCCGCTCTATCGCGAGACGGCCCACCTCATCGTCGACAGCGGTCGCGCGACGGTCCCGACCCAGGTCAACACCTTGCTGATGCAGCTGGAGCTGGCCGGCATCGTGATGCGGCGCCCCGATGCGGCACACACGGACGAGGCGCGAAACGAGCGGCGCTAAACTGCGCCCATGAACGACGAGCGAAGCAGGGTCAGGATCGAACTGGCCGACCGGGCCTACGACATCGCGATCGGCTGCGGCCTGTTGTCGGACCGCGACGTGTTGCAAGGCCTGCCGCAGGGCAGCAGTGCCGTCATCGTGACGAACCCGACCGTGGCGCCCTTGTATGCGCAGCGGCTGCAGAATCTGCTGAGGCAGCACATTGCCCACTGCCTGCTGGTCGAACTGCCGGATGGCGAGATCCACAAGGACTGGAGTTCGCTGGAGCGCATCTTCGGCGCGTTGCTGCGTGCCGGCGCCGATCGCAAGACGATGCTCTATGCGTTGGGCGGCGGCGTGGTCGGCGACATCACCGGCTTCGCGGCGGCCTGCTACATGCGCGGCATCCCCTTCGTCCAGGTCCCGACAACGTTGCTGGCGCAGGTGGATTCGTCGGTCGGCGGCAAGACCGCGATCAACCATCCGCTGGGCAAGAACATGATCGGCGCGTTCTACCAGCCGCTGCGCGTGATCGCCGACCTGGACACGCTCGACACGCTTCCTGACCGCGAGATCTCGGCCGGGCTGGCCGAGGTCATCAAGTACGGCCCGATCGCCGACGATGCCTTTCTCGGCTGGATCGAAGACCACCTCGACGCGCTGCTCGCGCGCGACAAGAAGGCGCTGGCCCATGCCGTCAAGCGCTCGTGCGAGATCAAGGCCTGGGTCGTCGGCCAGGACGAGCGCGAAACCGGCCTGCGCGCGATCCTGAACTTCGGCCACACCTTCGGCCATGCGATCGAGGCCGGGCTCGGGTTCGGAACCTGGCTGCATGGCGAGGCTGTCGGCTGCGGGATGGTGATGGCGGCCGACCTGTCGCACCGCCTCGGCCTGATCGACGCGGCGTATGCGCAGCGCATCACCCGGCTGGTCGAGCGCGCGCGCCTGCCGATCCGTGGCCCGCAACTCGGTGCCGACCGCTACCTCGAGCTGATGCGCGTCGACAAGAAGTCCGAGGCCGGCGAGATCCGCTTCGTCGTGATCGAGGCGCCGGGCCGCGCCGCGCTGCGGCCGGTACCCGACGACATCGTGCGCGAGGTGCTGGCGGCCCACGCTGCCTGAGCCATGTCGGCCCCGCGTCCGGCCGGAGCATGGCAGCCGTATGCCTGCGACCCGCAGCACAGCGGCGGTCGCCGGCTGCACGAGTCGCCCGCGCCCACGCGCAGCGAGTACCAGCGCGACCGCGATCGCATCGTGCACTGCACCGCCTTTCGCCGGCTGGTCTACAAGACGCAGGTGTTCCTGAACCACGAAGGCGACCTGTTCCGCACCCGGCTGACCCATTCGCTGGAGGTGGCCCAGCTCGGCCGCTCGATCGCGCGCAGCCTCGGCCTGAACGAGGACCTGGTCGAAGCCATCGCGCTGGCCCACGACCTCGGCCACACACCGTTCGGCCACGCCGGCCAGGATGCGTTGAACGACTGCCTGCAGGCGGTGGATCCGCACAGCGGCGGCTTCGAGCACAACCTGCAGAGCCTGCGCGTCGTGGATTCGCTCGAAGAGCGTTACCCGCACTTCGACGGGCTGAACCTGACGCTGGAAACCCGGGAGGGGATCCTGAAGCACTGCTCCGGCCCGGCCGCCGCACGGCTCGAGGCCAGGGAGCCGAACGGTGTCGCGCACCGCTTCGTCGCGCGGCTGCGCCCGGGCCTGGAAGCCCAGCTGTGCAACCTGGCGGACGAGATCGCCTACAACGCGCACGATGTGGATGACGGCGTGCGTTCCGGCCTGCTGAAGCTCGAGCAACTCGACGACGTGCCGCTGTTCGCGCGCTACAAGGCCGAATCGCTGGCAGCCCACCCCGGCCTGCGCGGCAAGCGGCTGCTTTTCGAGAGCATCCGCCGCATGCTCTCGGCCCAGGTCTACGACGTGCTCGACGCCAGCGCCGCGGCGATCGCACAGCACGGTCCGCGCAGCGTGGCAGACGTTCGCCGGGCGCCGCCGCTGATCTGCTTCAGCGCGCAGATGGCAGCCGACAGCGTCGAGCTGAAGCGCTTCCTGCGGCACAACCTCTACCGGCATCCGCAGGTCGTGGCGACCACCGACCGGGCCAAGCAGGTGGTGCGCGAGCTGTTCGCGATCTACCGCGCTGCGCCGCAGGAGTGGATACCGCCCGGCGAATCGCGCACGGCCGGGCTGCGGCAACTGGCCGACTACATCGCAGGGATGACCGATCGCTACGCGCTGCGCGAGCACGAGCGCCTGACCGGCCGGCGGCTGTTCGACTGAGCCATGGCGCGCCTCGCCCGCCTGTGCATTCCCGGCCACCCGCACCTCGTGCAGCAGCGCGGGCACAACGGCCAGCCGGTGTTCATCGACGAGGCTGACATCCAGGGCTTCCTGCGGATGCTGGCCGAGGCTGTGAAGGCGAGCGGCGTCGCGGTCCATGCCTACGGATTGGCGGCGGGCGAAGTGCACCTGCTCGCAACACCCTCCGCTGCGGATTCGCTGAGCCGGCTGATGCAGGCCATCGGCCGCCAGCACGGCCAGGCATTCAACCGCCGGCATGGCCGTTCCGGCAGCCTGTGGGATGGCCGCTTCCGTACCGCCCCGATCGAGGGGGAACGGCACTTGCTTGCTGCCATGCGCTATGTCGAGTCGGCCGTGCCGGACCTGCGCGCCTCGAGTGCGCCGCACCACCTTGGGCAGGCGACCGATCCCGTGGTAAGCGACCACTCCCTTTATTGGGCCTTGGGTAACACGCCATTCGACCGGGAGATGAAATACCGGACATGGTTCGAGCAGGGCACTTCATCGGCCGAGGCCGAGCGCTTCCGGCGTGCCACCACGCAAGGATGGCCGCTCGGCGAGGCGTCGTTCATCGACAGCCTGTCCCTGGTGACGAGCCGCCGCTTGGTGGCCCGCCCCCGGGGACGGCCGCCGAAAGCTGCCATTTGATGTGTCCCCATTTATAAGGTCGATGAATCGATCGACACATCGAAAGGTGTCTGACCCTATTTATTTCGATTGAAGCCCCTGTTGCACTGCAGTATTCTTCGCGTCCATTCCAGATTTCCGGACGGAGCACGCCATGACCCAGGCCGACCAAGGTGGGGCATCTCCCGCAGATTCCGCAGACGCCGCTGAACTGCAGCAATCGGCCGAGCACGGCCTGTACGACCCGGCGAACGAGCACGATGCCTGCGGCGTCGGCTTCGTCGCCCACATCAAGGGCCACAAGGCGCACAGCATCGTCGCGCAGGGCCTGAAGATCCTCGAGAACCTCGACCACCGCGGTGCGGTCGGTGCCGACAAGCTGATGGGCGACGGCGCCGGCATCCTGATCCAGATTCCTGACGAGTTCTACCGCGCCGAGATGGCGGTGCAAGGCGTCGTGCTGCCACCGCCCGGCGAGTACGGCGTCGGCATGATCTTCATGCCGAAGGAGCACGCGTCGCGCCTGGCCTGCGAGCAGGAGGTGGAGCGCGCGGTGCGGGCCGAAGGGCAGGTGCTGCTGGGCTGGCGCGAGGTGCCGGTCGACTCGGAGATGCCGATGTCGCCCACCGTGCGCGCCAAGGAACCGATCATCCGGCAGGTCTTCATCGGCCGCGGACCCGACGTGATCGTGCAGGACGCGCTCGAGCGCAAGCTCTACGTGATCCGCAAGACGGCGTCGAGCGCGATCCAGCGCTTGAAGCTCACGCACAGCCGCGAGTACTACGTGCCCAGCATGAGCTGCCGCACCATCATCTACAAGGGCCTGCTGCTGGCCGACCAGGTCGGCAAGTACTACCAGGACCTGCAGGATCCGCGCGTGATGTCGGCGCTCGCGCTGGTGCACCAGCGCTTCTCGACCAACACCTTCCCCGAATGGCCGCTGGCCCACCCGTACCGGATGGTGGCGCACAACGGCGAGATCAACACCGTCAAGGGCAACTTCAACTGGATGCGCGCCCGCGAAGGCGTGATGAAGTCGCCGGTGCTCGGTGACGACCTGAACAAGCTCTACCCGATCACCTTCGAGGGGCAGTCCGACACCGCCACCTTCGACAACGCGCTCGAGCTGCTGACGATGAGCGGCTACTCGCTCGCGCATGCCGCGATGATGATGATCCCCGAGGCCTGGGAGCAGCACGCGACGATGGACGAGCGCCGCCGCGCGTTCTACGAGTACCACGCGGCGATGATGGAGCCGTGGGACGGCCCCGCCTCGATGGTGTTCACCGACGGCCGCCAGATCGGCGCCACGCTCGACCGCAACGGCCTGCGCCCGTCGCGCTACATCGTGACCGACGACGACCTGGTCGTGATGGCCTCCGAATCCGGCGTGCTGCCGATGATCCCGGAGAACAAGATCGTCAAGAAGTGGCGGCTGCAGCCCGGCAAGATGTTCCTGATCGACTTCGACCAGGGCCGCATCATCGACGACGAGGAACTGAAGAACCAGTTCGCACTCGCCAAGCCCTACCGGCAGTGGATCGAGAACGTGCGCATCCGCCTCGACTCGATCGAGCTGACCGGCGAGCCGCGCGAGTTCGGCGAATCGCTGCTCGACCGCCAGCAGGCCTTCGGCTACACGCAGGAGGACATCAAGTTCCTGCTGAGCCCGATGGCGCAGGCCGGCGAGGAAGGCACCGGCTCGATGGGCAACGACTCGCCGCTCGCGGTGCTGTCGGACAAGAACAAGCCGCTGTACAACTACTTCAAGCAGCTGTTCGCGCAGGTCACSAACCCGCCGATCGAYCCGATCCGCGAGGCGGTCGTGATGTCGCTGGTGTCGTTCATCGGCCCGAAGCCGAACCTGCTCGACATCAACGCGGTGAACCCGCCGATGCGGCTCGAGGTGTCGCAGCCGATCCTCGACTTCGCCGACATGGAGCGGCTGATCGAGATCGAGAAGCACACGCATGGCAAGTTCAAGAGCCATGTGATCGACATCACCTACCCGCTCGCGTGGGGTGACGAAGGCGTCGAAGCCAAGCTCGCCTCGCTGTGCGCCGAGAGCGTCGATGCGCTGAAGAGCGGCCACAACATCCTGATCATCAGCGACCGCGCGATGAACCGCGGCAACGTCGCGATCCCCGCGCTGCTCGCGCTGTCGGCGATCCACCAGCACCTGGTGCGCGAGGGCCTGCGCACGACGGCCGGCCTGGTCGTCGAGACCGGCTCGGCGCGCGAGGTGCATCACTTCGCGGTGCTGGCCGGCTATGGCGCCGAGGCGGTGCACCCGTACCTCGCGATGGAGACGCTGATCGGCCTGCACAAGGAGCTGCCGGGCGAGCTGTCGGCCGACAAGGCGATCTACAACTACGTGAAGGCGATCGGCAAGGGGCTGTCGAAGATCATGTCCAAGATGGGCATCTCGACCTACATGTCGTATTGCGGCGCGCAGATCTTCGAGGCGATCGGCCTCGACAAGGCGCTGATCGACAAGTACTTCCGCGGCACCGCGAGCCAGGTCGGCGGCATCGGCGTGTTCGAGGTTGCCGAAGAGGCGATCCGCATGCACCGCGCGGCCTTCGGCGACGACCCGGTGCTCGAGAACATGCTCGATGCCGGCGGCGAGTACGCCTGGCGCGTGCGCGGCGAGGAGCACATGTGGACGCCGGATGTGATCGCGAAGCTGCAGCACAGCGCGCGCGCGAACAAGTTCGACACCTACAAGGAATACGCCCAGCTGGTGAACGACCAGTCGCGCCGCCACATGACGCTGCGCGGGCTGTTCGAGTTCAAGGTCGACCCGGCCAAGGCGATCCCGCTCGACGAGGTCGAGCCCGCGGCCGAGATCGTCAAGCGCTTCGCGACCGGCGCGATGTCGCTCGGCTCGATCTCCACCGAGGCGCATGCGACGCTGGCCGTCGCGATGAACCGCATCGGCGGCAAGTCGAACACCGGCGAGGGCGGCGAAGACCCGGCCCGCTACCGCAACGAGCTGAAGGGCATCCGGATCAGCGCCGGCACCAAGGTCAGCGACGTGATCGCGAACAAGGTCATCGAGGCCGACTACGAGCTGCAGGAGGGCGACTCGCTGCGCTCGAAGATCAAGCAGGTGGCGTCGGGGCGTTTCGGCGTCACCGCCGAGTACCTGTCGTCGGCCGACCAGATCCAGATCAAGATGGCCCAGGGCGCGAAGCCGGGCGAGGGCGGCCAGTTGCCGGGCGGCAAGGTCACCGACTACATCGGTTTCCTGCGTTACTCGGTGCCGGGCGTCGGGCTGATCTCGCCGCCGCCGCACCACGACATCTACTCGATCGAAGACCTGGCGCAGCTGATCCACGACCTGAAGAACGCGAACCAGCGTGCGAGCATCAGCGTGAAGCTGGTGTCCGAGGTCGGTGTCGGCACCATCGCGACCGGCGTGGCCAAGGCGAAGGCCGACCACATCGTGATCGCCGGGCATGACGGCGGCACCGGCGCGTCGCCGTGGAGTTCGATCAAGCATGCCGGCACGCCGTGGGAGCTCGGGCTGGCCGAGACCCAGCAGACGCTGGTGCTGAACCGGCTGCGCGGCCGCGTGCGCGTGCAGGCCGACGGCCAGATGAAGACCGGCCGCGACGTGGTCATCGGTGCGCTGCTCGGGGCCGACGAATTCGGCTTCGCGACCGCGCCGCTGGTGGTCGAGGGCTGCATCATGATGCGCAAGTGCCACCTGAACACCTGCCCGGTCGGCGTGGCCACGCAGGACCCGGTGCTGCGCAAGAAATTCCAGGGCCGCCCGGAACACGTCGTCAACTTCTTCTTCTTCATCGCCGAAGAGGCGCGCCAGATCATGGCGCAGCTGGGCATCCGCAAGTTCGACGACCTGATCGGCCGCGCCGACCTGCTCGACACCCGCAAGGGCATCTCGCACTGGAAGGCGCGCGGCCTCGACTTCTCGCGCATCTTCCACCTGCCGACGGCTCCGGCCGACGTGGCGCGCCGCCAGGTCGAGGAACAGGACCACGGCCTGGCACGTGCGCTCGACGTGAAGCTGATCCAGAAGTGCCTGCCCGCGCTGGAGCGCGGCGAGAAGGTGCAGTTCATGGAGGAGACGCGCAACGTCAACCGCACGGTCGGCGCGATGCTGTCGGGCGAGCTGGTGCGACGCCATCCCGAAGGCCTGCCCGACCACACGATCTTCATGCAGATGGAGGGCACCGGCGGCCAGAGCTTCGGCGCGTTCCTCGCGAAGGGCATCACGCTGTACCTGATCGGCGACGCGAACGACTACACCGGCAAGGGCCTGTCTGGCGGCCGCGTGGTGGTGCGCCCGAGCATCGACTTCCGCGGCGACGCCACGCGCAACATCATCGTCGGCAACACCGTGCTGTACGGCGCGACCAGCGGCGAGGCGTTCTTCCGTGGCGTGGCCGGCGAGCGTTTCGCGGTGCGCCTGTCGGGCGCGACCGCGGTCGTCGAAGGCACCGGCGACCACGGCTGCGAGTACATGACCGGCGGCACGGTCGCGGTGCTCGGCAAGACCGGGCGCAACTTCGCAGCCGGCATGAGCGGCGGCATCGCCTATGTATTTGATGAAGACGGCCAGTTCGCGAAGCGCTGCAACACCGCGATGGTGCAGCTCGACAAGGTGCTGGGTGCCGCCGAACAGGAAGCCTCGGTCGACAAGGCGGTGTGGCACCTGGGCCAGGCCGACGAGGCGATCCTGCGCAAGCTGCTCGACGACCACCATCGCTGGACCGGCAGCCTGCGCGCGCGCGAGATCCTCGACACCTGGGCCGAATCGCGTGGCCGCTTCGTGAAGGTGTTCCCGAGCGAGTACAAGCGCGCGCTCGGCGAGATCAACGCGGCGAAGCAGGCCGGCGACACGATCGCGAAGGCGAAAGTCATTGAAAAGAACGCCGACAAGGGCGGCCCCAAGTCCAAGAGTGGCGCCAAGGCCTGAGCCAGGCCCAGCCCCAGCCAACCGGAGTAGCGAGAGATCATGGGAAAAGTCACCGGCTTCATGGAGTACGAGCGCCTGGAAGAGGGCTATGCGCCCGTGCAGGCGCGCCTGAAGAACTACAACGAGTTCGTGATCGGGCTCAAGGCGGATGAGTCGAAGGTCCAGGCGGCGCGCTGCATGGATTGYGGAACGCCCTTCTGCAACAGCGGCTGCCCGGTCAACAACATCATTCCGGACTTCAACGACCTCGTGTACCGCAACGAGTGGCGCAATGCCATCGACGTGCTGCACTCGACGAACAACTTCCCGGAGTTCACCGGGCGAATCTGCCCGGCGCCGTGCGAGGCGGCCTGCACGCTGAACGTCAACGACGACGCGGTCGGCATCAAGAGCATCGAGCACGCGATCATCGACCGCGCCTGGGCCGAAGGCTGGGTCAAGGCGCGCCCGCCGAAGGCGAAGACGGGCCGGAAGGTCGCGATCGTCGGCTCCGGCCCGGCCGGCCTGGCGGCCGCGCAGCAGCTGGCGCGGGCCGGCCATGACGTGACGGTGTTCGAGAAGAACGACCGCATCGGCGGCCTGCTGCGCTACGGCATTCCCGACTTCAAGATGGAGAAGTCGCACATCGACCGCCGCGTCGAGCAGATGCAGGCCGAGGGCGTGCAGTTCCGCACCGGCGTGATCGTCGGCAAGCTGCCCGAAGGCAGCAAGGTCACCAACTGGGCCAAGGAAAGCATCACGCCCGACGAGCTGAAGGCGCAGTTCGATGCGGTCGTGCTGGCCGGCGGCGCCGAGCAGTCGCGCGACCTGCCGGTGCCGGGGCGCGACCTCGACGGCGTGCACTTCGCGATGGAGTTCCTGCCGCAGCAGAACAAGCTGAACGCCGGCGACAAGCTGAAGAACCAGCTGCGCGCCGACGGCAAGCACGTGATCGTGATCGGCGGCGGCGACACCGGCAGCGACTGCGTCGGCACCAGCAACCGGCATGGCGCGAAGAGCGTCACGCAGTTCGAACTGATGCCGATGCCGCCCGAGCAGGAGAACAAGCCGCTGGTGTGGCCGTACTGGCCGATCAAGCTGCGCACCAGCTCCAGCCATGAAGAAGGCTGCGAGCGCGAGTTCGCGATCGCCACCAAGGAGTTCATCGGCGGCGAGGGCAAGGACAAGGGCAAGCTGCGCGCGCTGAAGGCGGTGCGCGTCGAGTGGCAGGGCGGCAAGATGACCGAGGTGCCGGGCAGCGAGCAGACGCTGCCGGCCGATCTCGTGCTGCTGGCGATGGGCTTCGTCAGCCCGGTCGCGAGCGTGCTCGATGCGTTCGGCGTCGACAAGGATGCGCGCGGCAATGCGCGAGCCGGGACCGATTTCATCGGTGGCTATGCGACCAATGTCGCCAAGGTGTTCGCGGCCGGCGACGTGCRGCGCGGCCAGTCGCTGGTGGTGTGGGCGATCCGCGAAGGGCGGCAGGCGGCCCGCGCAGTCGACGAATTCCTGATGGGATCCAGCGACTTGCCGCGCTGAGGGCCGATCGGCGGCCGACAAACGGTCGTTCCCGCCCGACCGGCAGTGCCGTCGCCGGCGGGGCCTCCGCCTAGACTACGGTCCATGAACGGCGGCCACCTCCCCCCCACCTCCGTGCCCTGGCGGCACGGCGGCTTCACCCTCATCGAATTGATGGTCACTGTCGCGATCGTGGCCGTCCTGGCGATGGTTGCGGCGCCGTCGATGCGCGATTTCGTGATCCGCAATCGCAGTTCCGCAGCGAGCAACGAGTTCGTCGGCAGTGTGCTGCGCGCCCGCAACGAGGCCGCCTCGCGCAACTCGTGCGTGACGATGTGCGTCAGCAGCAACGGATCGAGCTGTGCCGCCACCACCGAGACGGCCTGGGGCAGCGGATGGATCGTCTTCCGCAATCCGGCATGCGATGCATCGGTCACGTCGCCTCCCGCGGCCGACGACCTGCTGCTGGCGACGAGCGCGCTGAACACCGATTACACCGTCACCGGTCCCGGTGGCCTGATCTTCTTCTCGGCGACGGGCAGGCCCCGGTCGACCGATGTCGGTGCCTTCAACGTGCGCTACCAGACATCGACCCGCTCTTCCAACCGCACGATCTGCGTGAGTCCGCTGGGTCGTACGCTGACGGTGACCTACGGCGCGACATGCCCATGAAAACGATGCATTCCATCTCTTCCGGTCCGGGGCGCGGCGGCCGCCGCTCCTCCGGGTTCACGCTCATCGAAGTGCTGGTGACCGTCCTCATCATGTCCCTCGGCATGCTGGGTATCGCCGCGCTGCAGGCGACGACCTCGCGCTTCAAGATCGGCGCGTGGGCGCGCTCCTCGACGGCGGTGCTGTTCAGCGATTTTGCCGACCGCGTGCGCGCCAATCCGGATGTGGCCGGGCTGTCCTACTTCAGCAGCGGAGCGGCGACCTCGACCTCGTCCTACGCGCTGACCACGAACTGGAGCACGCAGTCGACCACGGCGCCGCCGGCCGTCACGACCGACTGCAGCACGGCCGCCTGCACCGCCACCGAGCGTGCCACCTACGACCTGACCATCTGGCGCCAGCAGATCCGGCGCCAGCTGCCGCAGGGCTCGGCGTTCGTCACCGGCAATCGCGCCACCGGCATGACGGTGACGATGATGTGGTTCGACAAACAGTTCCTCAACGCGGCGGGCAACGCCCTGGAAACGAGCAACGCCTGCAATACCGTCTCGGGGGGCACTTTCACCTCGGCGGCCCTGAGCAACTGCTGCCCGGATGCCGCCGGCGTGGCGGCTGGCGTTCGTTGCGTCAACTTCACCTTCCTGCCATGAACGGCCATCACTTCCCGAAACGTGCCGGGCGCCGTCCCGGGCAGCGTGGCCTGACCTTGGTCGAGTTGCTGGTGGCGATCACCATCAACCTGGCCATCGTCATCGCCGCGGTCTATCTCTACCTCGGCACCCGCGAAAGCCAGCGCGCGATCGACCAGACCTCGGAGGCCAACGAAGTCGGGGTCTTCGCGCTGCGGGCGCTGGGTCGCGATGTCGTCAATGCAGGCTTCTACCCGGCGGTCAGTTCCGAGGGCAACGAAAACGTCTTGGCAGCCTACAGCAACCTGACGCCGACCGTGGCCGCCTACAACACGGGCATCTTCGGTTGCGACGCGACGGACTTCGACGTGGCAGCCGGTACCTGCGGCAGCACGGCCGGGAAAGATGGCCTGGTCGTCGCCTACTTCACGAACGATGCGTTCGGCGAGGCCGGCGGCCAGCGCAAGGATTGCAACGGCAACGACGTCGGGACGGCCACCGTCAACACGAGCCGTGTTGGCACCGGCGCGGCAACCCAGCCGCCCGCCAAGCCGCTGTTCGTCGCCAACCACTACCGGCTGGGGCCTGCCACGTCCGTGGTGGTCGATGGACAGACGACCAGCGTGCGCAGCCTCGAGTGCCGCGGCAATGCGGCCGGCTCGACCACCTATCAGCCAGTGATCTCGAACATCGAGGATTTCCAGGTCACTTATGGCGTCTTCTCGACCAGCGCCCGTACGGTCGACAGGTTCTACACCGCAGCCGAGTTTGCCAGCATCCCCCTGCCGACGTTGACCATCGACGGCAAGTCGCTGACGCCCTGGGCCCGGGTGGCCGCGGTGCGCATCTGCGTCCTCTCGCGCACCTACGGTGCGGCCAGCAAGCTTGCCGACACCGCGGGAGCGCTGCGAACCTACCAGGCCTGTGACGGCAGCTCGGTGCAACAGCCGCTCACTGACCGTTCAACCTACAAGACCTACACACAGGTCTTCGGGCTGCGCAACTTCCTCAACAAGACGTATTGATTCCTATGCTGCCGCTTCGTCTTGAATCCCGTGCGCCGGCGCTGCTGCCGAACCGTCTCGTGCGTCGCCAAGCCCCGGCGCGGCAGCAGGGTGTCGCGATGGTCGTCGTGCTGATGCTGATGCTGGCGCTGATGGGCATCGTCGCGTTCTCGGCGCGCAACGCCACGTTTGGTGAAGCCTCGTCGCGCAACCAGCTGGACGGCGAGATTGCCCGCCAGGCGGCGGAGTCGGCCATGCGCGATGCCGAGCGCGACCTGCTGCTGTCCGACGGGTCGGTACTGCAGGGCACGGCCAAGTGCAAGCGCGAAGGCGCCCGGCCGCTGGAAAGCGCCATCGCGGGCTTCTCGACGACCTGCGTCGGCGGGCAATGCGACAAGACGCTGAACGACTACAAGACGACGAGTTGGGTTGCCTCTTCCACCAACGCCGAGCCGTGGTGGCCGACTGCGAAGGGCGGCCTGTGGGGGGATCCGACCACCAAGCCGCAGACCGTGAATGCCGCCAGCTGCGCGACCTTCACCGGCGGCGTGCCGATCGGCCTGTACACCGGCGCGCCGGCGGTTCCCGGCGTGGCCATCCAGCCGGAGTACCTGATCGAGCAGTTCTCCCGCAGCGGCGGCCGAATCATCTACTACCGCATCACTGCGCGCGGGTTCGGCGTCTCCGATCGCACGCAGGTGGTCCTGCAGTCGTACTTCCAGCCCTTCACGATCAAGTGATCGCCGGCCACGTCGGCTCCTGAATTCATTCGAGGTTTTCCATGCGTCACATCATTCGACGAACCTTCTGCATCGCGCTGGTCTGGGCCATGATGCCGCTGCCGCAGGCCTTCGCCGCCTCGACGGCCACGGTCTACACGCCGATCACCCCGATCCCGGCGAATGCGGTGACCACGCCGGCCAAGCCCGCGATCATGCTGAACATGTCGAAGGACCATCAGCTGTTCTACCGGGCCTACAACGAGTTCACCGACTACGACAACGACGGGCAGCCCGATGGCGGCTACATCCACGCGATCCGTTATTCGGGCTATTTCGATACCGGCAAGTGCTATGCCTACAGCGGCACGAGCGGGCGCTTCGTCTGGACTGCCGACACCACCGACAAGTACTGCGCCAGCGGCACCGGCTGGAGCGGCAACTTCCTGAACTGGGCGACGATGACGCGCATGGACATGGTCCGCAAGGTCCTGTACGGCGGCTTCCGCTCCAGCGACACCGGCTCGCTGACGGTGCTCGAGCGTGCATCGCTGCCGATGGACGCCCACTCGTTCGCCAAGTACTACAACGGCACCGACATCAACCGGCTGACTCCGTACACGGGCCAGACGCAGATCACGATGTGCAACACGACGATCGACGTCAACGGCGCCTATTCCCACACGACGACGAATCCGCCGTTGATGCGGGTCGCGAGCGGCAACTACTCGCTGTGGAATGCCAACGAGCGCCGGCAATGCCGGTGGGGCGACGAAAACGGCTGGAGCAGCAACGGCAGCGGCAACGGCAACAGCCTCGCCGTGACCGGCCTGAGCGCGGCCAACGACAACCCGCCGCGCTCGGCGGCCCTCTCGGGCGGCAACAACGGCGACTTCATCGTGCGCGTCGAGGCGTGCAACAGCGCGCACATCGGCGGCGAGCGTTGCCGGCAGTATCCGAACGGCAACTACAAGCCGATCGGCCTGCTGCACGAGTACGGCGAGAGCAACCAGGCCGAATTCGGCCTGCTCACCGGCTCGTTCTCGAGGAACATCGCCGGCGGCATCCTGCGCCGCAACGTGACCTCGTTCGTCCCTGAAGTGAACACGACGACCGACGGCACCTACACGTCCGTGGTCGGCATCGTTGGCACGATCAACAGGCTGCGCGTCTTCGGCTATGAATATGGCGACAGCAGCTACAACAACACCACCGACGGCAGCTGCACGTACCAGCTGACCGCGCTCACGAACGACCAGTGCGCGAGCTGGGGCAACCCGATCGGCGAGATGTTCACCGAAGCGCTGCGCTACCTGAAGGGCCTGGCGCCGGCGTCGGACTACGGATCGAATGCCGATGCGAAGGGCGACACGATGAACCTGCCGCACCCGGCCTGGGTGGACCCGTTCACGCGTGGCGCGACGATCAATGCCACCTATGGCGCGCCGCAGTGCCGCCCGATCGACATCATCAACTTCAACGCCAGCGTCGTCTCCTACGACCGCGACACGCAGGCACCGTTCGCCGACCTCGGGGCCACCGGTTCGCTGAACAGCTACGTGAATGCCGTCGGCACCGGTGAAAACCTGACCGGCACCTTGCGCTTCGTCGGCCACACGGCCAGCGTGGACGACAAGGCGTGCACGGCGAAGACGCTGGCCAACCTGTCCGATGTCGAGGGCCTGTGCCCGACGGCGCCGGCCTACAAGGGTTCGTACAGCCTGGCGGGTGCCGCCTACTGGGCGCACACCAACCCGATCCGCAATACGACGACGCTGCCGCTGACCTCGAACAGCGCCGATCCGAATTTCCACGTCAACACCTACAGCGTGGCGCTGGCACCGGGGGTTCCGCGCATCACGGTGACGACCGGCGGGACGACGCCCATGAAGGCGATCATCCAGCCGTCGTACCAGCTGTTCAAGTCGGCCGGCGACACCGGCAACGGCACGCTGGTCGACTTTCGGGTGGTCAGCCAGACGGCCACGCACGGCAAGTACCTGGTGGTGTGGGAAGACTCGCAACAGGGTGGCGACTATGACCAGGACGCCTCGGGCATCCTGGAGTGGGACCTGAACGGCACGACGCTGAAGGTCACCACCTCCACCTTCGCCGACGCGACCGTCAACCCGCAGGGCTTCGGCTACACGATCTCGGGCACCAACCGCGACGGCGTGCATTTCCACTCCGGTATCCTGAATTTCAACTACACCGACCCGACCAACCTGCCGGTCACCAGGACCGACGGCACCGCGCACCCCAACGTCAACACGTCCGGCGGTTGCAACAACTGCCAGAAGAACCAGCCGGCCAGCATGGCGACGTACACCGTCACCGGCAACACCGGCGGCGCGCTGGAAGACCCGCTGTGGTACGCCGCGAAGTGGGGCGGCTACAAGGTCACCTACACCAACGGCGTCGCGGATCTTCCTGATGCGACGAGCAAGTGGGACGTGAAGGACGCGAGCGGCGCGGCAACGGCCACCGGCGACGGCACGCCCGACAACTACTTCCTGGTGTTCAACCCGGATCAGCTGGAAGCAGCGCTGCGCTCGGTGTTCCAGAGTGCGCTCGAGTCGTCGAACGCGGCCCCGGCCGTCTCGTCCAGCCAGCTGACGACCGGCGGCTACAAGTACCTGGCCAACTTCAGCATCTCCAAGGTCTCGGGCGACGTCGAAGGATTCCCGATCCTGAGCAACGGTGCGTTCGCGACAGCTCCCACCTGGACCGCTGGTGCCCGGCTGTCCGCCATTGCCGCGAACTCGCGCAACGTCATCACCAATGACGGACCTGCGGGCATCGGCTTCGATTGGACGACGCTGAACGCGACGACCAATTACAAGGCTGCGCTGACGACCGGATCGGTCACCGCGCAGACGGCTGCACAGGCGCAGGCGACGGTCAACTACATGCGTGGCGACCGCAGCAACGAAGGTACCGCCACGGGCCAGCAGCGCGTGCGGCTGGCCACCAACATCATCGGGCCGATCGTCAGTGCGGCACCGTGGATCCAGGACAAGCCGGTGGCGCGCTACACGGCCGGCAACTACCCCGGCTACGGTGCCTTCGCGGCGGCCAAGGCCACCCGCAAGAAGCTGCTCTGGGTCGCTTCCGACGACGGCATGGTGCATGCGTTCGAAGCGCCGCCGGAGTCGACCACGAGTGCGCAGACCGGCGCCGCGCTGTTCTCGTATGCGCCTGGTGCGCTGGCGCAGCGTTTCTTCTCGATCGGCCAGCAAGGCTTCGGCGTCACGGCCTATGTCGACGGCACGCCGTTCACTGCAGACGTCTGGATCGATGACACGTCGACGACGAACACGGCCCTCGAGTGGCACACCTACCTCTTCGGCGCGCTGGGGCGCGGCGGTCGCGGCATCTATGCACTCGATGCCACGACACCGGCCTCGCTGACGCAGGCCAATGCGGCCAGCGTCTTCAAGTGGGAGTTCACGGCCGACAATGACGCCGACCTGGGTTATGTGGTCAGTGACATCTCGATCGAGCCGGGCACCAACCAGCCGGCACCCGTCGCGAAGCTGAACAACGGCAAGTACGGTCTGATCCTGGGCAACGGCTACAAGTCGCGTGACGGGCATGCCGCGCTGTTCGTGATCCCGGCCGACGGCCCGACCTCCGCCGGCAGCTGGACCGGCCGCTACACGAAGATCGTCGCGGACGGCACGAGCACCGACAACGGCCTGTCGACGGCCACCTGGGTGGACCTGGACAACAACGGCACGGCCGATGTCGTCTACGCCGGCGACCTGAAGGGCAACCTGTGGAAGTTCGACATCTCGTCGAGCAATACCGCGGACTGGAGCGTGGCGTTCGTCAACACCTCCGGTGTGGCGCAGCCCTTGTACACCGCGCGCAGTCCCAACGACGATGTGCTGCCGATCACCGGTGCGCCTCAGTTCACGTTCCCGTCGATGGGGGGCGTGATGGTGAGCTTCGCCACCGGCCTGGCGAACACCAGCACGGAGTACCCGCGAACCGGTGTCACGCAGCGGGTGTTCGGCATCTGGGATCGACCGGACTTCACGGTGACGCCGAAGACGGCCGCCCGCCCGCGAGCCCTGCCGAGCGGCGTCGGCACGCTGGTGCAGCGCACGCTGACCCGGTCGGCCACGACGGGCATCGTGACGGTGGCGGCCGGTGCGGCGGTGGACTACCTGAACAGTTCGGGTGCTGCCAAGGACGGCTGGTTCATCAACCTTCCCGGATCGTCCGAGATGGTGGTGTCGAACCTCGAGTACCGGTTGAACAACATCATGATGACGTCGATCCGGCCGATCTCCACCAGCGGCGTCAGCTGCAGCGACCTGCCGCTGGCCACGTTGTTCGTCTTCGACCCGGTCACCGGCCTGCCGAACAGCGACGTGCTGGGCCCGCCGACGCTGGTCAACGGCGTGGCCACTTCCTTCACGATCGGCATTCCGGTGGATGACCAGAAGCTGCGCTTCGCCAACGACCGCACGCCAGCGCCGAGCGACACCTCGTGCGTGAAAGGGCAGCCGGGCTGTACCTGCACGGGCACGGGCGCGGCCGAAGTGTGCTCGAAGGCACCCAAGTGCCCGGACGGTTCGGGCAGCCTGCGCGGCATCGGGCGCGATACCGACACCAACTTGTGCTTCTCGCAATCGAACTCCCGGATCCAGTGGCGTGAGGTTCCGGGCCTGCGGACCAAATAACAGGATGACTTCGATCATGAGGATTGACATGCGAAGCGGAGCAAGGCGTGCGGGCGGCTTCACGCTGATCGAGTTGATGATCACCGTGGCCATCATCGGCATCCTGACGGCCATCGTGTACCCGTCCTATCGCGAGAGCATCGCGAAGGGACGCCGCGCGAAGCTGACGACGCAGATGCTGGCGGCGCAACAGTTCATGGAGCGCTGGTACAGCGAGAACTACGACTACTCGAAGAACACGGCCGGCACGCTGGTGACGGATGCTGACCAGTTTCCGAAGCGCTTCGGGACGGTGCCCCCGGAGGGCGGGCAGTACTACTCGCTGAGCCTGACGGCCACGGCAACCAACTCGTACACGATGACCGCCGTGCCCACGGGGGTGATGACCGGCGACAAATGCGGTTCCTTCACGCTGGACAACAACGGCAAGAAGGGTGTGACCGGCGGTACCACGACCGACGTGCAAACCTGCTGGCGTTGAACGTTCCAAGGGCAGGCCGGGGTCCCGCATCGCCGGGTTCCCGCCTGCTGCCGGCAGCGGTCGCGGCAGCGTTGCTGCACTGTGCCGTGCTGTACGTCGGGGCCGGGCCGGTGCCGGTGTTCACCCACAGCGATCGGCAGGCACCGATGTCGGTGCGTGCCATTCCCCCCGAACCCATTCCCGCACCGATCCCCGACCGCGTCGCGACGCCGCGGGTCCGACCCGTGCCGCAACCCGGCGAGCGCGTGGCCAGGGTCCTGCCGCCCGTGCAGGAATCGGCGGCCGCCGCGCCTGCGGCCGCCTCCGGCGTCGACCTTCCATCGGCCGAGGCGCCGGGCGGCTACGACGTTCCGCCGGTGCCGGAGCGGGGCTGGAACGTGGTGTTCCAGGCCATCGATCCCGGGGCAGAGGCCGATACCGTGGCCACGGTCGAGCTGGAGGTGTCGGCCCAGGGGCTGATCCGGCACTGGCGCATCGTCGAGTCGAACGCGCCGCTGGAAGCGACCACGGCCCTGCTGCTCGGCCTCGAAACGACCACCATGCTGCCGGCCGTGCGCGACGGGGAGCCCGTGGATGCCATCGTCCGGTACGAATTGCGATTCCTGAGGGTTCCGTCCAATTGACGACGCATTCGGATACGGTTCGTCGCCGGTGGGCCGGCGCGAGGATCATCTATCATCCGCTTCCACGGGCATCGCTCACGCGGCCTGATCCTACGACCAGCGCATGTCCACCATCCCCTTGTCTCCCCCTGCGAACCCCGGCGGCACCCTGATCGAACTGCGCGACGTCACCTGTGGCTACGGCGACCGGGTGATCCTCGAGAACGTCAACCTCAGCGTGCCGCGCGGCAAGGTGCTCGCGCTGATGGGCACCTCGGGTGGCGGCAAGACCACGGTGCTGCGCCTGATCGGGCGCCAACTGCAGCCGATGAAGGGCCAGGTGCTGTTCGACGGTGTCGACATCGCCACCCTCGATGCGCAGGGCCTGCACGCGATGCGCCGGCGCATGGGCATGCTGTTCCAGTTCGGCGCGTTGTTCACCGACCTGTCGGTGTTCGACAACGTCGCGTTCCCGTTGCGCGAGCACACCAACCTCGGCGAGGCGATGATCCGCGACCTGGTGCTGATGAAGCTCAACGCGGTCGGCCTGCGCGGTGCGCGCGACCTGCTGCCGTCGCAGGTGTCGGGCGGCATGGCCCGCCGTGTCGCGCTGGCGCGGGCCATCGCGCTCGACCCCGACCTGATCATGTACGACGAACCCTTCGCCGGGCTCGACCCGATCTCGATGAGCGTCGCCGCGACGCTGATCAAGGACCTGAACCACGCGCTGGGCGTCACCAGCATCGTCGTGTCGCACGACGTGGCCGAGACCTTCCTGATCGCCGACCACATCGTCTTCGTCGCCAACGGCAAGATCGCGGCGCAGGGCTCGCCGGCCGAGATGCGTGCGAGCGACGACCCGCTGGTGCAGCAGTTCGTCAACGCGCAGACCGACGGGCCGGTGCGCTTCCACTACCCGGCCGTGTCGGTCGAGGAAGATTTCGGCGCAGGTTCCGGCGCAGGAGCAGCCCGATGAGCTGGTACAACCCCGCCGACATCGGCTTCTCGGTGCGCAGCAAGCTCGCCGGCATCGGCGATGCGGCGCGCCTGTTCTTCCGGCTGGCCGGCCTCGGCAGCGCGAGCTTCGGCCGCCCGCGCCTCGTCAGCGACCAGGTGTTCTTCCTCGGCAACCACTCGCTGTCGATCATCACGGTGTCGGGCCTGTTCGTCGGCTTCGTGCTCGCGCTGCAGGGCTACTACACGCTGCAGCGCTACGGCTCGGCCGAGGCGGTGGGCCTGCTGGTGGCGCTGTCGCTGGTGCGCGAACTCGGCCCGGTCGTCACCGCACTGCTGTTCGCCGGCCGTGCCGGCACCTCGCTGACGGCCGAGATCGGCCTGATGAAGGCCGGCGAGCAGCTCGCCGCGATGGAGATGATGGCGGTCGATCCGGTCAAGCGCGTGCTGGCGCCGCGCTTCTGGGGCGGCGTGATCGCGATGCCATTCCTGGCGGCGGTGTTCAGCGCGGTCGGCATCATCGGCGGCTGGCTGGTCGCGGTGCCGCTGATCGGCATCGACGCCGGCTCGTTCTGGTCGCAGATGCAGGGCGGCGTCGACGTCTGGGCCGATGTCGGCAACGGCGTGATCAAGAGCCTCGTCTTCGGTTTCACCGTCACCTTCATCGCGCTGCTGCAGGGCTACAACTGCAAGCCGACGCCTGAAGGCGTGTCCGCCGCCACCACGCGCACCGTCGTGATGGCTTCGCTTGCAACGCTGGGGCTCGATTTCGTGCTCACGGCCATGATGTTCTCGATTTGAAGAAAGAGGCGACGATGCAGAAATCTCGTCACGATGTGTGGGTGGGCCTGTTCGTGCTGATCRGCGCGGCAGCGGTGTTGTTCCTCGCGTTGAAGGCCGGCAACCTGCTGAGCCTGAACTTCGACGAGACCTACCAGGTGATCACCAAGTTCGACAACATCGGCGGACTGAAGCCGCGCGCGGCCGTCAAGAGCGCCGGCGTGGTGGTCGGCCGCGTCGAGTCGATCGGCTTCGACGACAAGAGCTACCAGGCGCGCGTCGTGCTGCAGCTGCAGAAGAAGTTCGCGTTCCCGAAGGACAGCTCGGCGAAGATCCTCACGTCCGGCCTGCTCGGCGAGCAGTACATCGGGCTGGAGGCGGGTGCCGAGGAGAAGAACCTGGCGGCCGGCGACGTGATCAGCCAGACCCAGTCGGCGGTGGTGCTCGAGAACCTGATCAGCCAGTTCCTGTACAGCAAGGCGGCCGATTCCGGCGCCCCTGCGGCTGCGGCGGCACCCGCCAGCGGAGCGAAGAAGTGAACCTGCGCCCGGCCCTGCGCCTGGCTTTTGCCGGCCTCGCGCTGGCGTGGCTCGCGCTGCTCACCGGCTGCGCGACGACCGCGCCCGGGCCCGACGGCAGGCCGGTGCAGCGCGTCGACCCGTGGGAGAGCTGGAACCGCAAGGTCTACAACTTCAACGACGCGCTCGACACCGCGGTGCTGAAGCCGGTCGCCACCACCTACCGCGATGTCGTGCCGCAACCGACGCGCCGCGGCATCAGCAACATCTTCGGCAACGTGTCGGACCTGTGGTCGGCGTTCAACAACGTGCTGCAGGGCAAGGTCAACGACGGCATGCAGGACGTGATGCGCGTGACCACCAACACGATCTTCGGCCTTGGCGGCTTCTTCGATGTCGCCACCGAGATGGGCCTGGACCGGCACAACGAAGACCTCGGGCAGACACTGGGGCGGTGGGGCATGGGTTCAGGGCCGTACGTGGTGTGGCCGTTCTTCGGGCCGTCGACGCTGCGGGATTCGTTCGCGCTGCCGGTCGACCGCTCGGTGTCGCCGGCGCTGGCCTTCAACGACAGCCTGGCGCGCTATGCGGTGGTCGGTGTCGGCTTCGTCAACGAGCGCGCCGCGCTGCTCGGCGCAACCGGCATGCTCGACGACATCGCGCTCGACAAGTACACCTTCATCCGCGATGCCTACCTGCAGCGCCGGCGCAGCCTCGTCTACGACGGCGAGGTGCCGGAGTCGAAGGACGAACGCTACGACCAGGACGAGGCACCGGCGTCGGCCCCTGCCGCGGCACCGGCCCCGGCGGCAGCGCCCGCGTCGGCGCCGAAACCATGAACTTCACCTGCCGGAAACGATCCGGCGGCCAACCGGCAGAGACCTGCGGCCGTTGAGGTCATGTGCCGGGCCGCAGCGCAGACGCAGCGAACTCCAGATACCGTGCCCGCTCCAAGCTGCGAGGCTCTTCCCAGAAAGGAACCACAGATGCTCATCCCACAATTCGTCAGATGGATCTCCGCCGCCACGATCGCCGTGGCCAGTGCCGCTGCGTTCGCGCAGCAGGCGCCCGACCAGCTCGTGAAGCAGGTGTCCTCCGAGGTGCTCGATGCGGCCAAGGCCGACAAGTCGATCCAGGCCGGTGACGTACAGAAGGTGTCGGCGCTGGTCGAGGCCAAGGTGATGCCGCACGTCAACTTCCAGCGCATGACGGCCTCGGCGGTCGGCCGCTACTGGCGCCAGGCCACGCCCGAGCAGCAGAAGAAGCTGCAGGACGAGTTCAAGACGCTGCTGGTGCGCACGTATTCCGGTGCGCTCGCGCAGGTGCGCGACCAGACCGTGCAGCTGAAGCCGATGCGTTCGTCGCCCGAAGACACCGAGGTGATCGTGCGCACCGAGATCCGCGGCAAGGGCGACCCGATCCAGCTCGACTACCGCCTTGAGAAGGCAGCAGACGGCTGGAAGATCTACGACGTCAACGTGCTTGGTGTCTGGCTGGTCGAGAACTACCGCAACAGCTTCGCGCAGGAGATCGGTGCCGGCGGCATCGACGGCCTGATCGCCAAGCTGATCGAGCGCAACAAGTCGGCTGCCGGCGGCAAGAGCTGAGGTCCGCATGCTGCTGCTGCCCGCCACGGTGACCACGCGCGAGGCCCGCGACACGCAGCGCATGCTGTCGCAGGCCTTGCAGCAGGAAGTGAAGACGCAGTCCGAGCCCACCGTGACGGTGGATGCCTCGGGCCTGGCGCAGTTCGATTCGGCGGCGCTCGCGGTGCTGCTGGAGTGCCAGCGGCTGGCGACGGCGTTTGGCAAGGGATTTGCCGTGCGCAATGCACCGGTGAAGCTGGCTGAGCTGGCTCGGCTGTACGGTGTGGATGGGCTGTTGCTGAAGGCGTCTTGAGCTTGTCGCGGTGCGGCGCGTCGCGTCGCGTCGCGGCGGGTGAGGGGCTGGGCTGGGGGCTCATGCCTCGGCGGTCGGCCCTGGCGGGCCGACTCCACGAAGAAGCTCGGCTTCGTGGGTGCATCGCCAAACTCCCTCCGCTCACTGCGTTCGCTGTGGTCAAACAGTGGCGATGAGYATRTCTACGAAGCGCGCTGGCGCGCGCCAYCCCCRAAGCCGACCTTCTYCGTCGCCTCAGAARTCGCCCCCAGCCCAKCCCCTCACCCGCCGCGCCGCTAAGCACCACCAACTCTTGTTGGAGGGAAAAGATTGAAGTGACCGACAAGCATGCGAGCGTTGGCGCGCTCGTCGGTCACTTCAATCTTTTCCCCCCACCCACGCCTTTGCCGCACAAGAGCTCCGCAAGCAAGCTACTCAGCTTGTGCGTACCGCTTGGCGCGCAGATTGCGCTTGATCTCTTGCAGCATCGGTCGCAGCTCGCTCCCCAGCCGCAGCGCCACCCCGGTGGTCAGGATGTCGATCACGATCAGGTGCAACAGCCTCGACACCATCGGGCTGTAGCGGTCGTAATCCTCCGGGTGGTCGGCTGCCAGCAGGATCTGGCTGCTGCCGGTCTGCCCGATCACCGCCAGCGGCGAGCCGCTCGCGGTGATCACGATCGTCGTCGCGCCCTTCTTGCGCGCGATCTCGGCCACGTCGATCAGGTCGCGGCTGCGGCCCGAGTTCGAGATGATCACGACGCAATCGCCCGGCTGCAGCATCGTCGCGCTCATCACCTGCACATGGCCGTCGCTGATCGCCAGCGCGTTGACGCCCAGCCGGAAGAACTTGTGCTGCGCATCCTGCGCGACGATGCCCGAATTGCCGACCCCGTAGAACTCGATCCGCCGCCCGGCGCGGCCGGCCTCGGCCAGCGCCGTGATCGCGCGGTCGAACGCCAGGCTCGCAGCATCGTTGCGGTACTTCAGCAGCGCACTGACCGCGTTGTCGACCACCTTGACGACGATGTCGCCCGGCTTGTCGTCCTCGTCCACCGCGCGGTGCACGAAAGGCACGCCCTCGTTGACGCTGCCGGCCAGCTTGCGCTTGAAATCGGCCAGCCCGTCGTAGCCCACGCTGCGGCAGAAGCGCACCACCGTCGGCTTGCTGACATGCGCCCGGTCGGCCAGCTCACTGACCGGCAGGCTCGCAAAGCTGCGGGCGTCGGCCAGCACCAGCTTGGCCACGCGCTGCTCCGCCGGCGGAAGCGCGGGGATCGACGCGCGAATGCGGTCCAGCATGGGGGATCCGGCGAGGTGCGCGCTTATTGCTCTTCGGACCAGGCGTAGCCGTCGCGCGCGACCAGCGCGCTCGCGGCCGCCGGCCCCCAGGTGCCGGCCGCATACGGGCGCGGRCCGGTGCTGTCCTTGCCCCAGGCGTCGAGGATCGGCTCGACCCAGCGCCACGCCTGCTCCTGCTCGTCGCTGCGCACGAACAGGTTCAGCCGGCCGGCGATCGCGTCGAGCAGCAGCCGCTCGTAGGCGCCCACGCGGTTCTCGGCGAAGGCCTTGTCGAAATCGAGGTCGAGCGACACCGGCGCGAGCTGCTCCTGCTGCCCGGCACCCTTGGCCGCCAGCAGGTGCAGCTCGAGGCCGTCTTCCGGCTGCAGGTTGATCACCAGCTTGTTCGCCGGGTTGTGGCCCGGGAAGATGCTGTGCGGCGTCGGACGGAAATTGACGACGATCTGCGCATCGCGCGCGGCCAGCCGCTTGCCGGTGCGCAGGTAGAAGGGCACGCCGGCCCAGCGCCAGTTCTGCACCTCGGTGCGCAGCGCGACGAAGGTCTCGCACTGGCTGCCCGCCGGCACCTTCACTTCCTGCAGGTAGCCGACCACCGGCTGCCCGCCGGCCGTGCCGGCACGGTACTGGCCGCGCACCACGTCGCGGCCGACGCTCTCTTCGGTGAACGGCTTCAGCGAGCGCAGCACCTTCAGCTTCTCGTCGCGGATCGCGTCGGCATCGTTGCGCGACGGCGGCTCCATCGCGATCATCGTCAGCAGTTGCAGCGCATGGTTCTGCACCATGTCGCGCAGCGCGCCGGTGCGGTCGTAGAAATCGCCGCGCGTGCCGACGCCGATCGCCTCGGCCAGCGTGATCTGGATGTTGGCGATGCTCTCGCGGCGCCACAGCGGTTCGAACAGCGCATTGCCGAAGCGCAGCGCCATCAGGTTCTGCACCGWSKGCTTGCCGAGGTAGTGGTCGATGCGGAACGCCTGCGTCTCGCTGAACACCGAGCGCACGACGCGGTTGATCTCCTGCGCGCTCTGCAGGTCGTGGCCCAACGGCTTCTCAAGCACCACGCGGATGCGCGGCGTGTTCAGGCCGGCCACGCCGAGCTGCTCGCAGATCTGCGGAAAGAGGTGCGGGCTGGTGGCGAGGTACAGCACCGCCGTGTCGGCATTGCGCTCCTCGAGCCACTGCTTCAGCCCGGCATAGTGCTCGGGCTTCGACAGGTCCATGCGGCGGTAGTGCAGCATGTCGGCGAAACGGGCGAACTCTTCATCGGTCGGGCGCTTGGCGCCTTCGACTTCTTGAAAACGCTCTTTCAGCCAGCCGCGGTACTTGTCGTCGCTCTGCTCGTCGCGGGCCACCGCGAGGATGCGGCCACCGGCCGGCAGCTTGCCGTGGCGGAAGGCCTGGAACAGCGCCGGCATCAGCTTGCGCCATGTCAGGTCGCCCGTGCCGCCGAAGAAAACGAGATCGAAAGACATGCCTGCCGCCTCAGTGGTGAAGTCGACGCATGCGGTCGACGATGTAATTTAGTTTCACCTGGATGATGCCCAAGTTTCCGGGCAGCGTCAACGAAACCCGCCCCGCACGAGGGGCGCCCGAAGGTGCATCATGCGGCCGGTGGAACTTCGGGTTACGTTCTGAAAACAAACCGTCGTCGGCGTGCTTGCGTGTCACGCCGAACGGGTTCTAATTTCCTTCCTGTGCTCAACAGCGTCTTGCCATGAATCAAATCGACCAGCTCAAGCAGTACACCGCCGTTGTCGCCGACACGGGCAACTTCAAGCAACTCGCGCAATTCGCGCCGAAGGACGCGACGACCAACCCGTCGCTGATCCTGAAAGCGGTGCAGCACGCCGACTACGCGCCGCTGCTCCAGGAGACGGTGGCCAAGCACAAGAGCCTGCCGCTCGAGGGCATCGTCGACCAGGTGCTGGTGCGTTTCGGCCAGGAGATCCTGAAGGTGGTGCCGGGCCGGGTGTCGACCGAGGTCGATGCGCGGCTGAGCTTCGACACCGCCTGCAGCGTGGCGCGGGCGCGCCGCATCATCGAGTTGTACGAGGCGGCGGGCATCGGCCGCGAGCGGGTGCTGATCAAGCTGGCTTCCACCTGGGAGGGCATCCAGGCGGCGCGCATCCTGCAGCGCGACGGCATCAACTGCAACCTGACGCTGCTGTTCTCGTTCTGCCAGGCGGTGGCCTGCGGCGATGCGGGCGTCAAGCTGATCTCGCCGTTCGTCGGCCGCATCTACGACTGGTACAAGAAGTCGGCCGGCAGCCAGTGGGACGAGGCGGCGAACGCCGGCGTCAACGACCCGGGCGTCAAGTCGGTGGCCCACATCTACAACTACTTCAAGAAGTTCGGCATCGCCACCGAGGTGATGGGCGCGAGCTTCCGCAACGTCGGCCAGATCACCGCGCTCGCGGGCTGCGACCTGCTGACGATCAGCCCCGAGCTGCTCGCACAGCTGCAGGCAAGCGAAGCGCCGCTCACGCGCCAGCTCGATCCGGCGAACGCCAAGGGCGCGAGCCTGCATGCGGCGACCTTCAACGAGCAGAGCTTCCGCTTCGCGCTGAACGACGACGCGATGGCCACCGAGAAGCTGGCCGAAGGCATCCGCGCGTTCGCCGTCGATGCCGGCAAGCTCGACAAGCTGATCGAAGGCCTGAAATGAGCAGCTTCCCGCGCTGCGACCGCACCTCGGCCTGGGCCGCGCTGTCGGGCCATTTCGAAGCGCACGGCCGTGACTTCGACATCCGCGAGGCGTTCTCGCGCGACGCGAACCGCTTCGCGTCGCTGAGCGTCGAGGCGCCGGAGATCTTCGCCGACCTGTCGAAGAACCGCGTCGACACCGCGACGCTGAAGTTCCTCGTCGAGCTGGCGCGCGAATGCGGCATCGAGGCGCAGCGCGATGCGATGCTGCGCGGCGACCCGGTCAACGTGACCGAGGGGCGGGCGGTGCAGCACGTGGCCCTGCGCGCGCCCGAGGGCGAATCGCCGTTCGGCCGCGAGGTGCATGCGGTGCTCGATGCGATGCTCGGCTACATCGAGACGGTGCGCGACACCGCGGCCAGCGGCATCCGCCACGTCGTCAACATCGGCATCGGCGGCTCCGACCTCGGGCCGCAGATGGTGGTGCCGGCGCTCGACACCTTCGTGCATCCGGGCATCACGTTCCACTTCGTCTCCAACGTCGACGGCCACGACATCGCGCCGGTGCTGCGCCGGCTGAAGCCGCAGGAGACGCTCTTCATCATCGCGAGCAAGACCTTCACGACGCAGGAGACGATGGCCAACGCGCATGCCGCGAAGGCCTGGTTCCTGGCGCAGGGCGGTGAAGACATCGACAAGCATTTCGTCGCCACCACCACCAACGTGAAGGCCGCGGCCGAGTTCGGCATCACCACCACGTTCGGCTTCTGGGACTGGGTCGGCGGGCGCTACTCGCTGTGGTCGGCGATCGGGCTGCCGATCGCGCTGGCCATCGGTGCCGACAACTTCCGCTCGCTGCTGGCCGGCGCGCATGCGATGGACCTGCACTTCGCGCAGGCTCCGCTCGAGAAGAACCTGCCGGTGCTGCAGGGCCTGATCGACGTCTGGTACCGCAACTTCCACCGCTTCACGAGCCGCAGCATGGCGCCGTACCACCAGGGCCTGAAGCGGCTGCCGGCCTACCTGCAGCAGCTCGAGATGGAGAGCAACGGCAAGCGCGTCGACATCGACGGCGAGCCGCTGCCGTTCGGCACCAGCCCGGTCGTGTGGGGCGAGCCCGGCACCAACGGGCAGCATGCGTACTTCCAGATGCTGCACCAGGGCACCGACGTGATCCCGGTCGAGTTCCTGCTCGTCAGGCGGCCGACGCATTCGCTGAGCGACCTGCACACCAAGCTGCTGGCCAACGGCCTCGCGCAGGCGCAGGCGCTGATGCTCGGCAAGACGACCGAGCAGGCGATGCAGGAGAAGGCGCCGACGGCTTCGGCCTCGCTCGACCCGCTGACGCTCGCGAAGCACCGCACCTTCCCCGGCAACCGGCCCAGCACGACGCTGCTGCTCGACGAGCTGACGCCGCGCAGCCTGGGCGCGCTGATCGCGCTGTTCGAGCACCGGGTGTTCGTCAGCGGTGCGCTGTGGCRCATCAACAGCTTCGACCAGTGGGGCGTCGAGCTCGGCAAGGCGTTGTGCAACGAGTTGCTGCCGCGGCTTGCCAGCGGCGACACGACCGGGCTCGACGGCTCGACCGCCGGGCTGCTGACCCGCCTGCGCGGCGGATGAGGCTGGTCTTCGATTTCGGCGGCGTCGTCTTCCGCTGGAAGCCGCACGAGTTGCTGCAGCGCGTGCTGCCGCAGCGCGCGATGGACGAGACGGCCGCCCGCGCGCTGGCGGCGGTGTTCTTCCAGGGGCATGGCGACGGCGACTGGGCGCAGTTCGATCGCGGCACGCTGGGCGAGGGCGAACTCGTGCCGCGGCTGGCGGCGCGCACCGGGCTCGATGCGGCGTCGGTGCGGCGCATCGTCGATGCGGTGCCGGCCGAGCTTCAGCCGCTCGCCGACACGGTCGCGTGGATCGAACGGCTGAGCGCCGCCGGGCACACGCTGCACTTCCTGTCGAACATGCCACGGCCGCTGGCGGACCACCTGGTGCGCAGCCACCCGTTCCTCGGGCGCTTCACGAGCGGCGTGTTCTCGTCACACGTGCGCCTGCTGAAGCCCGAGCCGGAGATCTTCGCGCACTCGGCGCGGCAGTTCGAGATGTCGCCGGGCCGGTTGATCCTGCTGGACGACACGCAGGTCAACGTCGATGCGGCGATCGCCGCCGGTTGGCAGGCGCTGCACTTCCGCGACGCGCCGTCGTGCGAGGCCGCGCTGCACGCGCGCGGCCTGTTCCCGCGTCAACCCTGAGGCGACTCAGCCCTGATGCGCCGGCGCGRCCGGCACCGGTGCCGGCTGCGTGACGGCCGGCGCGCGCATCACGCGCGTCTTGCCGTTCGACGACACCAGGATCACCGGCTCGCCCGGGGCCAGCGTCTCGGTGCCCTTGGCCTGGATGATCGAGCGGCGTTCGCCGTTGCGCAGCTGCACCAGGATCTCCAGCGCTTCCTCGCGGGTGCCGGCACGCTCGATTGCGTTGCCGACCACCGCCCCGGCCACCGCGGCCAGCACGCCGACGGCGACCGCTTCGCGGTGCCCGCCGACCGATGCGCCGGCGATGCCGCCGACCACGCCGCCGGTGACGGCGCCGGCGCCGGACTGCGAACCGTCGATCACGACCGGACGCACCGACAGCACGGTGGCATCCTGGATCTGCGACAGGCGCTGCGCTTCATTGCGCGAGACGACATCGGGGCTGCTGGTGGCGCACGCGCTCAAGGTGGCGGCAACGGCCACGGCGATCAAAAGCTTGTTCATGGGGTTCACTCCTCGTTACTCATCTGCATGGACGAGTCGGCCGCACGGCGAGTTCCGCGGCGGCGATGTAAAGAAATCGGAAGTCAGATCCGCAGTCGGCTGTGCCTTGGCACGCTGGCCAGCAGGAATTCCATCTGGTCCGCCAGTATGCGCCGGCCGCGCAGGATCATGTCCTCGTGCAGGCTCGGGATGTAGGGCAGGTACATCAGCGACATGTGCGCTTCTTCCGGCATCCGGTTGCCCTTGTGGCCATTGCAGGCGCGGCAGGCGGTGATGCAGTTCATCCAGCTGTCGAGGCCGCCGCGCGAGGTCGGCACGATGTGCTCGCGCGTCAGGTCGTCCAGGTGGAAGCGCCCGGCGCAGTAGGCGCACACCTGACGGTCGCGGGCGAAGAGCTTGGGGTTGGAGAGCGCGGGCGTCTGGCGCCAGGCCCGGCTCGGGACCGCGCCGCGCACCGCGATGATCGGGTGCACCTCGATGCGCGATTGCAGCCCGGTGCGCCGTTGCATGCCGCCGCGCAGCACGTAGAACGCATCACCCAGCGTCCATGCGACGCCGTCGCTGGCGTAGATGATCGCTGCCTCCTTCGCTGAAATCCACGATTGAGGCCGGCCGGACACATCGAGCTGGAGCACTTCCACGGATGATCTCCTTCCCCGGAGCGTAATCCATTCACTGCGTTTCGCTCAACCGTGGCGCGAATACTGCAGTGCGTTGGCGCCACAAGCACACGCTGTCACACGCCGATCACCGCCACCGGCGATAACCCGAGACTCGGGTTAACCCTCGATGGCCGCCGCTGCCGTCGCATTCCAGGGACTAAACCCTAGAAAAAAACACGGCTTGCTCGAAATAGCGGCGCGCGATCCGCACGGAACCTGCAAAATAGAACGATCGTTCGATTTTATGGATGCACCGTGAGCGACACGACCGATACACCCGTCAACACCGCCGCGGCTCTCACGGGCCGGGGCCCGCGCGATGTCTCGAAGACCCTGCAGAAGGGCCAGCAGACGCGCGCGACGATTCTCGAAGCTGCTCTCGGCCTGGCGTCGTCGATGGGGCTGGAAGGCCTGTCGATCGGCGCGCTGGCCGAGGTCACGCAGATGAGCAAATCCGGCGTCTTCGCGCACTTCGGTTCCCGCGAGGAACTGCAGATCTCCGTGATTCGCGAGTATCACGCCAAGTTCGAGGAAGAAGTGTTTTTCCCTGCCGTGCGCGAGGCCAGGGGTTTGCCCCGCTTGCGCGCGCTGTTCGAGCGCTGGGTCAAGCGGGTGTCGGTCGAGCTGGACTCGGGCTGCATCTACATCAGCGGTGCGGTGGAGTTCGACGACCGGCCGGGCCCGGTGCGCGACGCGCTCGCCACCATGGTGCAGGCCTGGCACACCGCGCTGGAGAAGGCGATCCGCATCGCGATCGACGAGGGCCAGCTGCGCCCCGACACCGACCCGCTGCAGATGCTGTTCGAGATCCACGGCCTGATCCTCGCGCTGCACCACGACGCCCGCTTCCTGCGCATCCCCGGTGCGCTCGACCGCGCCCGCCATGCCTTCGAGCGCGTGCTCGGCTACTACGCGGTCGATGCGGCGGCCGCCCCCGCCAAGCCGCTGCGCGCCGCGCGCCGCTGAATCCGATTTCCCGAGTTTCCATTTCTTTCCCAGGAGTTTTTTCGATGGCTCAGTACACCCCTCCGTTGCG